>CAYUZC010000430.1:0-1500 GCA_964449525.1 uncultured Ruminiclostridium sp. | reverse complement strand
TAGAACAATAGACTTTGCCTCTTTTAGCTTTTGAACCAGTTCGTCAACCACAGCCTTCTTTTGGCTAAGAATCTTTTCACTGGGCATTTAATGCACCTCCTTAATCATTAATAAAATAAACCCTTCCATAATCCAAACCATAGACTATGAAAGGGCATTATACCTTTCAACGAATACCTCGGCAGGATGATTTACGTTATATCCATTTCTCTTATAAGAGAGTGGTTTCCTGCTGTCTACAGCTAGATATTCAGTTATTACATGGGGTATTCTACAGTATCATACAAAATTAGTCAAGAACTTTTTGATGATTAATTTTGATACCGGGTCCCATTGTAGATGTTACTGTTACACTTTTTAAATACTGGCCTTTTGCTGCGGCAGGTTTTGCCTTTACAACAGCATCCATAAGAGTATGGAAATTGTCATGCAACTTTTCTGTGCCAAAGGAAACCTTTCCGATAGGACAGTGTATTATGTTTGTCTTATCAAGACGGTACTCAATCTTACCTGCCTTAATATCGGCTATAGCTTTTGTTATGTCCATAGTAACGGTTCCTGCCTTTGGATTTGGCATAAGACCTTTAGGACCTAACACACGGCCTAAGCGACCTACTACACCCATCATATCAGGAGTCGCAACAACAACATCAAACTCAAACCAGTTTTCTTTTTGGATCTTTGCTACAAGATCCTCGCCGCCAACAAAATCAGCGCCGTTTTGCTCTGCTTCGGTAGCTTTTTCACCCTTAGCAAATACAAGAACTCTTACAGTTTTACCTGTACCATGGGGCAGAACAACCGCACCTCTGACCTGTTGATCAGCGTGACGGGAGTCAACACCAAGTTTAATATGTGCCTCAACTGTCTCATCAAATTTTGCTGGTGCAGTTTTTTGCACTAAATCCATAGCTTCTGTTGGTTCGTACAATTTTGTTTTATCAACAAGCTTTAGACTTTCAAGATATTTCTTGCCTCTCTTCATCTCATTACACTCCTTTGTGGTAAAAACATTAGCGGGAAATCTCCCTCCCACATATCGGGGCATTAAATTAATCTACAACTACAACGCCCATACTTCTTGCGGTTCCTGCGACCATGCTCATAGCGGTTTCAACGCTTGCAGCATTAAGATCAACCATTTTCATTTCTGCAATCTTTCTTACGTCTTCCTTAGAAATCTTAGCTACTTTGTCCTTCTGAGGTACTGCTGATCCACTTTCGATCTTGCAGGCCTTTTTAATAAGAACGGCAGCGGGCGGAGTCTTAGTAATAAACGTAAACGAACGGTCGCTGTAAACCGTTATAACGACCGGAATAACCAACCCAGCATCCTTTGCCGTTCTCTCATTAAATTCCTTACAGAATCCCATGATATTAACGCCATGCTGGCCAAGGGCTGGTCCAACCGGTGGAGCAGGAGTTGCTTTTCCTGCATTGAGCTGTAATTTTACATAGCCCATAACTTTCTTTGCCATATAGTCCACCTCCCAGTATTCT
>CAYUZC010000429.1:0-1503 GCA_964449525.1 uncultured Ruminiclostridium sp. | reverse complement strand
TGGTGTGGGAGGTCGGCTACTCAATTAATGGGTAGCCTCCTACCCGATTATGGTTCTATAATAATTATTGAGAAAAACACTTCATATTAGAGTAACTGTTTTAGTGTTTAATACCGTCTAGCAGTATCTGAAAGTGTGAAAGGGTTTGCGCTTTTAAATCGAAATCGGGATATCGCATGCACCATTCATAGCTGAGACCTCGTATGGCCATTACAAAATGCCGAGCTAGTTCATTAAGGGACAAAACTGAGTTAAATTCTCCCCGCTCTGTTCCTCGTTTTAGTACATCGACAAACATCTGATACAGCTCTCTATTGAATCCCTTGATGGAACTCATGCCTATTGCATCGGTCATCAGTAGTTTATACACAGTTCTCATGCTAGCATAACCTATAATATCGCTAAGTGTGTCTGCAATCTTACCGATTAGCCCCAGTAGCATTTTAGTCGCCGTCGTATCTGGGGGAAACGATTCAAAATAAGCTCGGTAATCGGTGTCCACTTTGCTTACATAATCGGATATGAATGCGGCAATCAGTGCATCCTTGGATTCAAAATATATATAGAACGTACCTTTAGCCACTCCTGCCGATTCTACAATTCTGTCTACTGTGACTTCGTTGAAATCATATTGATTAAATAGCTCAGCAGCGGAAGCAAAAAGCTTCTGCTTTGTTTTTTCACCCTTCATTTTTTTTCGACATTGTTCCTCATTCTTCATTAATTTTACCTCTTAATTGATTTAGTATAGTATTTATTATATAATAACATTATGAATGACTAAAGTCATATATATTTTTTTATATATTATATCATGTTAGATGTGATTATCATGCAGCAGATTCTTAATAACTACAATTGAAGCCGTATCGGGGGAGATTAAAATATGAAAAAACGAATGTTATCCATTTTGATGTGTCTGTGCATGTCTGTGGCACTTCTGCCGGCGATTTTAATCAGAGTGGCGGCGGCAGACACTGTGACATACATGGACGCGGACGGACTTGCGAAATCAGCTATCGCTACGAAGGTCACGAGCAGTGACACCGCCATCACGTGGAACGACGGATGGTACTATGTACAGGGAACTGTCGTCATTTCTGATACCGTCACGGTGTCCGGCAACGTCAGTCTGATTCTGACAGACGGCTCCAGTCTGAAGGTTGCCGGCAAAGACTTTTGTGGTGCAATGCTGGTCACAAACGAAAACAGCCTAACGGTTTATGGACAGTCAGACGGCACGGGAGCGCTCATAGCCTCTGGCGGGTGGTACGCTGCGGGTATCGGCAGTTATACTTCTAACAATGACCCCGCCCCCAATTGTGGCACCGTTACCATTAACGGCGGTTCTGTCACCGCCGACGGCGGCTCGGAAACTGCGGCGGCTGGCCATGAGGATGAAGAAAGCGGCAAGACCGCAGCCCAGGAAGACACTGCCCAGCGACCAGGCGATCCCGGACGGCGATGTGAACACGGTGTCCGACAGGAAGCCGACGATGAAAT
>CAYUZC010000428.1:0-1504 GCA_964449525.1 uncultured Ruminiclostridium sp. | reverse complement strand
CGCTCTAACAGCCGCTCCATCATATAATTTCGCATTAGGACTTGTGCGTCGGATATATTATTTTTTGATAGATTTCGTATTAAATCTTTTAATTGTCGAGATGTTCTTATCATTAAAGGAGCACCCCCAAATATTGATTTAAAATTTTATCTACACGGAATTGCTGTGCGTACTGCATCAATAATCTCAGATTTTTTTCTTTTCTCTTTGTATATTGCTTTAAGGAATCTTGAAAAGACTGAAATTCAATCGTAGATCTACTACGAATAATATCACAAATTGTACGCTCTATGTTAAATGTGCGGACAGTATGATCAAATGGTGTTTTGGCTTCTGATAGGCCAAGATTATATAGCTCTTCTTTAATAGTATATACTTTAATTCCGTCGGCTTTTAGCTTAGAAGGGTTATATCCTGTTTTTACAGTAATAGAATATTGTACTGGTTCTCGATCAGTCAGATTATGAAGAAACAAAGCTGTTTCATGAGAAAAAACAGCTTGTTTACTGCGCAGACTAATCACATACATTGTATCTAGCCAAGAATCTGGTGATAAATAAATCCCATGGGCAACCTGCTCAAAATTATGTTCTTTAATAAATCTATAAAAAATTTGTTTTGAAATACCGGCATCAACAGCATCAGCTGTCTGAATAATTCCGTTATTATCAAATACCATTTGTTCAAGTCGAGTGTTTTGCATCATAAACTCAATCCTTTCATGCTAATATCATAAGTCATATTAGCGCGAAAGTAAAGAGGCTTAAGAATAACTAATAACTGTATTCCTATAGCATTGGAAAAGACCGGACATTCAAATTCTTCTCAGTCTAAGACAAGGAGGAATATCACGGCTTTGCATAATAGTGGACAAGTCGTTTCTTTATGCCATATCATAAATATGATAAACTTATGATAATTACTTAGCAGTCATATTTTTATGCCTAAAACAAGGCCAATTTTAGATCTTTGCAATAATTTTACTGAGATTTCTCGTAAAGTTCATGATAAGGGTGAGAAGTTCGTAAACATATACGATACTTGGGTTAATAATTATATTGAACAAATAAGGCTTATAAGATATTAATGAAAGGTGTTGTGATGGGTATGTTAAAAAATAAAAAAAGCCTACTTTGTTTCACCATAGTTTTAGCTATGTTATTCTGCTATATACCTACAGCGTTTGGAGCATCAACGATTTCTTCTTGGGCAGAAAAAGAAGTGAGTGAGGCCATTGACCTTGGGTTAATTCCAGCCGACATGCAGACAGATTATACTAAAAACATTACACGCGCTGAATTTTGCAGACTTACGGTGGTACTGCTTGAAATTATTTATAAGACGACAATAGAAGACATTCTGAATCAAAGAGAATTAACACCTGATAAGGCGGTATTTACCGATACACAGGATCTGGATATCCTTGCCGCTAATTCACTCGGCATTGTGTTTGGAGACGGCAAAGGTATCTTCAACCCCCATGGAGAGATAAAAAGGGGAGAAG
>CAYUZC010000427.1:0-1505 GCA_964449525.1 uncultured Ruminiclostridium sp. | reverse complement strand
ATGTCAACTCTTATGAATGCAGGTCTCCTAGAGCAAAAGAATTATTCGGACTTTTTAAGAAAAAATGTAATGAATCCGGGATTCTATATAAAATGAATGATATTATCACCGAATACAAGAAGCCCTATCAGATAGAGCAATTATCACTGTTTTAATAGAAAATCACCTCAAAATATCTTTTAACCATTTTGAGGTGATTCTAATTATTTAGATTTTTTATTCTTCAGGCAAACAGTGTCGCCCATCTTCTGGCTATCATTCCAAATATCAAGCCAAAAGTGCATTTTTGTGAATCCTTGGCAGCAACAATTTCAATGGAGGCTAGTATTTCCCCTTCTAATTCAATATTCAAAATACCAACGGGTTGGTTTATCTTAACAGGAGCGTTTATTATTTCAGGCATTTCTATTGTTTCGGTTATTTTGCTCTTACTGCCTTTCTTTACAACCACCACAGCATTGTCGGAGAAGATTACCGGTATCTCGGTTACCACTCCTTTCTTGATTTTTATTGTCCCGGCATCCAAATCTTTTTTCTCTATTCTGGCACTTTCCCAATTGGTGAAAGCAAAGTCCAGGAGTCTAGCTGATTCAGAGAATCTGTGATCATTTGAATCGGACCCCAAAATTACTGAAATAAATTTGGTGCCGTCGCGTTCTGCTGAGGCTGAAAGGCAGAAGCCTGCCTTACTGGTGAAACCGGTTTTTATACCCGTTGTCCCTCTGTAACGCTTAACCAGCTTATTGGTATTATCCAAATCAAATTTCCCATCCCGGAAGGAATCATGCCATATTGTTGTATAATGAATTATTTTAGGGTGCTTGGTAAGTAGTTCCCTTGACATAATGGAAATATCGTAAGCCGTGCTGTAATGCCCTTCATCGGTAAGACCTGTACAATCTAAAAACAGGGTATTTTTCATTTTAAGCTCCTGAGCTTTTTGATTCATCATTGCCACAAAGGCTTCTTCACTCCCTGCGATTATTTCTGCCAGAGCTACCGAAGCGTCATTGGCGGAATGAACCGCTACTGCTTTTAAAAGCTCTTCTACCGTGAATACTTCACCTTCCTTGAGATACACCTGAGACCCCCCCATTCTCGTGGCATAAGGGGATATTGTGGTCGAATCCTTAGGGGTTATTTTCCCTCCATCAATTGCTTCCATGACTAAGAGCATAGTCATAATCTTTGTTATGCTGGCAATAGGCAAGGGCTCGTTTTCATTAAAGGAGAATAATACTGTTCCTGTTTCGGCTTCAATTAATGTTGCAGCCTTAGCATTTACCTTAAATTGAGGAGTTGCTCCCACAGTCTCTTTCTCCTCAGTTAAGACATCTTCGGTATTATCTTCCGTTGATTCAATGGTCATAATAGAAATTTCTGAATCATATGTACCTGTGAGAGCATCGGAATCATCAGCAAAAACCATCATCCCTGATGCTGAACAAATCACTAGTATCAATGATAAAATAAACCTGCACTTACCTTTCATAGACATCACCCCA
>CAYUZC010000426.1:0-1527 GCA_964449525.1 uncultured Ruminiclostridium sp. | reverse complement strand
AATTTCAACTCCGAAAGCTGATGATACACCACAGCCGTTGGATTTTACATGGAAACCCCATGTATTCAGCGATATCTATCTAAAGGTTTACGGTGAGGAGATGCAACAAACCTTTTATGCCATGGTGGATGCTGTTATGACAGGTGCCGAAAGTTTTTCATGCCCTGATGAGCAAACAATGTATAATATAGGAACTGTCGCAAACGTATGTTTTCCACCCTATTCTATCTTAGTTTCAGGGATTCATTATAATGAAGGAGCGGTTTATCTCACTTACGTCCATGACAATAAAAAGCGTGAGGAATTGCTGGATGAATTTATAGATCAGGTTACTAATATTGTAATGGGGTCAGGCATTATGGAGGGGGACAGTCCTGAGGTAGCGGCCATTTTAATTTACCATTACTATTCGCAAATTATTATGTATGATTACTCTGCAACAGATGACGATGTGATTGTGGATGTCAGTAGCTATCGCGCTATCGGCGAATTGAGCGGTATATGTCAGTCATTTGGTGCGGCCTATGCTTATTTGTGTCTGCAAGGCGGTATAGATGCCGTGATCACGGGGGGATTGAACGAATCATTTGTTGCTCACGATTGGACATTGCTCACACTTGATGGAAATTACTATTATGCCGATCCGACATACGAAAATGGCTATGGAGGGCAAGGTCTGCGCTACTTTGGGATGACTGCCGCAAAACGGGAATCAGAAGACGGTTATATTGCTGAGGACTATAATGTCGGAAATACAAACGAGCTTTGGGGCAGGGATATAGATGTTACGGATGAAACTTTCTCTCCATTGTGGGAAGCGACTTTGGTAGAGAGTATGCAGCGGACTAACGATGGACTTAAAATACAATGTGTGAAGGAAGATGGAACTCAGTTTGAGTTTATTGTGAAGTGAATTCACCCGTAAGGTTGATTAAAATTGTTTTCAGAATATAAAAAAATATCCTTGAACTCTTAAAAACATGACAACCATGTGTCCTATATATAATATATAATAGTTTGTAGTATAGGAATAATATGGGACTAAACATGTTTCTAATCTTATAAAATGTATATATTGGAGGGAAGTTATGATAGAGCTTCCGGAAGCCTATGTCTTGGTACAACAAATAAATGAAAATCTTATTGGTAAAAGGATTATGAACGTAACGGCTGCACAGAGCCCTCACAAGTTTGCATGGTTTCAAGGGGACCCTCAAAAGTACCATGAATTATTAAGCGGCAAGACCATAGACCGGGCAGTCAGTTATGGTGGGATGGTGAATATATTTGCAGGGGGCTCAATGCTCGTGTTTGGGGAAGGAGTAACCCTTGGATTTCACGATACCGGCGAAGAAAGACCTAAAAAGCATCAGTTGCTTGTAGAATTTGAGGATTTTTCAGCGCTAAGTGCTTCGGTTCAAATGTATGGCGGCTTATGGTGTTTTAGGGATGGGGAGTTTGATAATCAGTATTATCAGGTGGCTAAGGAAAAGCCTTCACCGTTATCTGAAAAATTTGACGAAGAGT
>CAYUZC010000425.1:0-1530 GCA_964449525.1 uncultured Ruminiclostridium sp. | reverse complement strand
CAATAAGCCATTGGCTTTTGTTATAGTTGAAAAAATCTGTGTGAGTATCCCCTCCAAGCCAGTTCTGTATCTCAACGGCACTAAGCTTAGTCACCTTCATAAAAACAATTAATGGTACTACCGATATAATAAAGGCAATGGGCAATAAATTAAAATTGCTCGGATTCTCCTGCCTCAATTTCGTATTTTTTTTAGACATTACCCGACCTCGCTTGTCATTATTTTAGTTCAATATTAACACAATGCATCCTATAGGTAAACCGATTTAAGGTGATGGCAATTTGGTAATTGTTACAGGTAGAATTTCATTGGTATAACTTTTTTTGACATTATTCGCCCTTTTTCTTATACTAAAAAGTGAAATTATTGTATATTTTATTAAACGATGTAAGGAGCACACATTATGAAAGCAATCAAAACTATCGGCATCATCATTTCTTTATCTCTTTTGTTTTCATCACTTTCTTATGTATCTTCATTTTCTGTTACCACACCCAGTAAAATAAGCCGTGAAACAGCACAGATAGGCGGCGGTTCTGCAAATTTGGTCTATGTAAAGCCCGGAAACGGTATCTCAGGCGAAATTACCGTTGGCACAGGCAAGTTCTACACCGTGGATAAAGCACAGAACCACATAAGCCGCAAAAATGCAGAGCAGGGAAAAACTGTTTTAGCTGCTGTTAACGGCGGATATTTTGATGCTTATACCAACGATTTTCGAACCTATGCGACCATAGTTCAAAACGGTGTCTTAGTAAACGGTGGTGGTAGCGGTGCTAGGCCTACACTGGGATTTACTTCAACCGGCGAAGCTTTAATTGACAGAGTAAAGCTTCAGCCCCAGGTTTTATTAAGAAACTCGGTTCGTATTGGTGTATGGGCCGTTAACACATGGGTTAACGATACCAATGGCATCATGCTATTTAATTCTTACATGGGAAAAGCAATTGATGTTCCGGCGGACAGTGTTGTATTCACCATTAAAAACGATTCAATTGAAAAGGTTATTACCGGAACCGCACAAAGAATCGAATCAATACCGGCAGATACTATTTTGTTTATATATAACAGTGGCGCATATAGTAACGCATTAAAATACTTCAGCGATCCAAAGGTTGGAAATGCCGCAAGAGTAGTTAACGAAGCCGTTCCTAGTCAGACTCAAAATCAGGAAAAATGGAACGATCTTGTTACTGCAGTAAGCGCCGGACCTATGATCTTAATCGGCGGGAAGGACGTTACTGCTCAAAATGACGATTTTACCGAGGAGAAACAATCCCCCGCATATACCTCATATCGCGCATTTGCGGCAATAATGAACGATGGAAGGCTTCTTTTGGGAACGGCCACAATATCTCCTGTAAATCTGGCCCCGTATCTTTTATCCATAGGTGCTGTTGATGCCATGTCCTTGGATGGCGGCGGATCTACGATGCTGTATACAATGGATTCAGGATATTTGGCACAAGCCGGAAGAAATCTAAGTAATGTACTTTCCATTGTTGAATATTCTTCGGGAAAAGCGCCGGG
>CAYUZC010000424.1:0-1534 GCA_964449525.1 uncultured Ruminiclostridium sp. | reverse complement strand
ATTAGAGGAAATTGCATACATTGCAAAAGCCATGCGCGAAAACTGTGTCCCTCTAAGACCTAATGTGAAAGAGGATTTAATGGACACATGTGGCACCGGCGGAGGTTTAAGTACATTTAATATTTCAACCGCAACTGCAATAGTTGCAGCTGCTGCGGGCATCCCTGTTGCAAAGCATGGAAGCCGCTCCATTTCAAGCTTATCCGGCAGCGCGGATGTATTGGAGGCTCTGGGTGTAAATATTAACCTTACCCCTTCGCAAGCCGAAAAAATGATTGAAGAAATCGGTATTGCCTTTATCTATGCGCCTTTATTTCATCCTGTTATGTGCAAGGTTCTCCCGGCAGAGACTGACCTAGGTATAAAGACCATCTTCTATACCATAATAGGGCCACTGATTAACCCTGCTTTTGCAACCAGGCATATACTGGGTGTTTACAAGCCCGAGCTTCTTGACACAGTATCATATGTGGCTAAAGAGCTTGGCTACACCAACGCCATGTTTGTATATGGATTAGATTGCCTCGATGAAATATCAATGATCGGAAAAACCAGAATTAAAGAGTTGAAAGACGGAGAAATACTCACCTATGAAATTCAGCCCGAGGACTTCGGTATGGATAGATGCACTCTTGCCGATATTAAGACAGGCACTCCCCAGGAAAACGCTAACACAATTCTGGGTGTTTTCTCTGGTGAAATCAAGGGCGCAAGGCGTAATGCCGTTGTTTTAAACGCAGCAGGAGCGTTAAAAATTGGCGGTAAATCATCTAGCTTTGAAGAGGGAATTGCTTTGGCTAACAAGCTTATAGACAGCGGTGAGGCAGCAAAAAAGCTTGCACAGCTGTGTGAAATGTCAAATTCGTTTTAGGAGTTAAAAGATGAACACCATGTTTTCCGATGCATTAATTGCACGCAAACAAGCCGGTTTTATTCCGGTAATCCCCGATATAAAATGCAAGTCTCCCAAGGAGGGTGACTTACTCCTAGGGAGAGATCCTTTAATATTGGCAAAACAATTAGTTGAAGCAGGTACACCCGCATTATCGGTCGTAACCGAGCACAAGAATTTCGGCGGTTCGATAGAACTATTAAAAAAAATCGTAGAGAAAACCGGAGTGCCTATCCTTCGCAAGGATTTTATTAAAAGCATTGATGATCTAATCATCACAAAAGACTCCGGTGCTCAGGCAATTCTGCTCATATGTGCCACACTGCCCTTTGATTTGTTGTCAAATCTATATAATAAAGCTTTAATGCTTGGTTTAGAGCCTTTGGTCGAAGCAAGGACGCAAGAAGAATTGAACTTCGCTAAAAAGCTTGATGCAAAGCTGGTGGGGATAAACAATCGCAATATTCTCGAGCTTGAAAGGGATAACGGAACAATTTCTGCAACAGAATTACTGGCACCTTATTCACCAAAGGATGCATTCCTTGTAAGTGAAAGCTCAATTAAAACTCCGGTCGAGGCGCAGGCTGCAATTAAAGCCGGAGCTGACGCGGTTTTAGTAGGAACCGCAATCCTACAGGCAGA
>CAYUZC010000423.1:0-1534 GCA_964449525.1 uncultured Ruminiclostridium sp. | reverse complement strand
CGCCAGGCAGGCCGCACAAAGCGCCTTGTTCAGGAAATGGGATTATTAAAGGCTGAGATAAATGATACTAGAGGCAATTGTGAACCTGACGACAATAAAGAATCACTCACCTAAATTATCCCTATCGGTACAATTAAATTATCCCGATTAAATGCACTTAGTTTTTCGGTAGTGCAGAGAATGGCGCCGGTACCTCGCTTTAAGGGTGACCTGTCGATTACATTAAATACCCTTGTTAAGCGTAAATCGGGCATAGCAGTTTTCTTAATTTCTATTGGGTAAAGCGTTCCGTTGTATTCCATAATAAGGTCAATCTCTTTTGTGTCTTTGTCGCGATAGTAATATACAAATGGCTGTATACCTGTATTATAATAGCTCTTCAGAATTTCGGATACCGCAAAGTTTTCAAGGATAGCCCCGCTCATTGCACCGTTCATAAGCGTGTCCGCACTGCTCCATTTAGTTAAGTAACAAATAAGGCCCGTATCATAAAAATAAAGCTTAGGTGTTTTTACAGTACGTTTCAAAGTATTATTTGAATATGGGTGCAAATAGAATATGATACCAAGCGTTTCTAAAATATTAAGCCAGCTTTTAGCGGTAGTCTGGTCAATGTCAGAGTTCTCAGCGATTGTTTTGTAGTTTAACATTTGCCCTGCAAGTGCCGCCGTTGCAGTAATAAAGTTCATAAATTTAAGTGATTCTATTGTTCCGGATATGTCTTTTACATCTCTGTCGATGTAAGTGCTTACATAGCTTGAGTACATAGTTCTGTGGTCGGTATACTTTCCGCTTATGAGCGCAGGCATTCCGCCTTTAAATATTCGCTCGTAAATTTCAGGTGTACCTGCGGGCTTAATAGCTTTTTCTCTTTCTATAAATGTATCAAATTCAATTTTAAAAGGAATAGTAGGGTTGCCTAGTATTTCTTGCTGCGAAAGCGAAGACATATTAAGCAGCGCAACGCGTCCGGCCATAGATTCCTTTACACCCCTCATCAGCTTGAAAATTTGGGAGCCTGTAAGCCAGAAATCACCGGGATTTTGACGATTGTCAACCGATATTTTAATATATTGAAAAAGCTCAGGAGCATATTGGACTTCGTCAATTAGCAAGGGAGGCTTATGAAGCTGGAAAAACATTTCCGGATCGCTCTTGGCCAGTTGTCTTTCTGCTAAGTCATCAAGGCTCACATAGCCTCTGGAAGAGTTTTCTTCCTGCATAAGCTTTAGTAACATGGTTGTTTTACCAACTTGACGCGGTCCGGTTATTAAAATAGCCGGAAACTGTTTATTCAAGCGCAAGAAGGTTTCTTCCATTGCACGTTTTATATATTTCATAAACATCACCACTTTTGGGATAATATTAGACATATCCCTATTATAGCCGAAATCCTTGCAAATATCAACAGCAATGGCATGTTTCATGAGATAGTATAAACAGGGAATAGCCTTCTCCCCAAGTAATTAAAAGTTTTTTTACCAATAACATAGTTTTTCTTGAAGTCGTATCATAATTGTGATAAAATTATGAT
>CAYUZC010000422.1:0-1537 GCA_964449525.1 uncultured Ruminiclostridium sp. | reverse complement strand
CACTGTTTTGGGCTGAGTGACCGTTTCTTTTGGCGGATACTTAGCTTCAAATCCGGCTAGAGGATTGACTGCACACACAACTTGGCTACCTTTATTCAGCTCATCAAAACAGAACAGGCAGGAGATACACTTGCGAATCTCATTGTTCCGATTATCCATGACTTTGTTTGCATATTCCGCATCTGCCAATAAGGCGCGACCAAAAGATGCAAAATCCATTACACCTTGCTGTAGCAGCTCTTCGGCAACATCAGGTTCCCGAAGCATGGCAACAGCAATAACCGGTACGTTAACTGAATTCTTAATTGCCTTAATAAAATCCTTTCGCCAACCTTGAGTGAAGGACATGGGCTCAATGGCCATATTCATAGTTTCGTAGGTGCCACAGGACACGTTGATGGCATCAATTCCCTCAGCCTCAATCGCTTTTGCTATGCGTATTCCTTCAGAAATGTCAATGTATGGCATGGGAATTCCAACTGCGGACAAGAATTCATCAGCAGAGATTCGAACACTGACAGGAATTTTGTTCTCGGTTTTAGCGCGGACATCTCGCATTATTTCAAGTAAGAATCGCATGCGATTCTCAAAAGGACCGCCGTATTCATCGGTACGCTTATTGGAAAATGGACTTAAGAACTGGTTAATTAGATATCCGTGGGCACCATGAATTTCTACGCCATCTGCACCGGCCTCCATGGCACGGCGGGCACAGTCTCCAAATTGCCCCACCAAAGTATGGATTTCTTCCACTGTTAGCTCACGAGTCGGCTGTTGCATTACTGCGCTGGGAATTGCTGACGGAGCCACTACATAGTCATTCCCAGTAAATGCAGCCACGCCTTGACGACCTGAGTGCTGAATCTGTGGGAAAATCTTAGCACCATATTTGTGAACCTCATCCACTAGTAATTTAAAACCGGCGATATATTTATCGTCTGCCAAACTAAGCTGATTTGGGCCTGCAGTACCATCTGTATTATTAATGCGCACGATACCTGTGATGATGAGCCCGATTCCACCCTTTGCACGTGCTCCATAGTAAGCAATGGATGTATCGGACACTGTACCGTCCGGGTTAGCTGTGAGGTCTCCCATAGGGGCCATCACCATACGGTTTTTCAATTCTACATTGCCAATGTTTCCTTTTTGGGTCAACAGTCTGCACATAATACCTCTCTTTCTTTTCTGTTAGTTTTGTATCCAGCTAAAGATTTCTTGACCTTTAATAAGTCAATGAATTTAATTTGGGTTTTAAATGCATGCCTTACACAAATTAAATCATAAAAAGAAATACTTTATTGGATAGGATATACATAATTTTATTTGTTATACTTTTCTAATATATAATCATATTATATAAATATTAAAATTGGATTTTAGTAGTTATTTAATAACACTATACATAAAATCTGCGGGTCTGTATAATATACAAAACGTTAGGTATCGCAATATAGTGTAGAAAATTTCCTGGATAATAAAAATGTAGACCATAACAAGAATAAAAAAAGGACAGGCGATAACCTGTCCTTTATAG
>CAYUZC010000421.1:0-1560 GCA_964449525.1 uncultured Ruminiclostridium sp. | reverse complement strand
TCAATACCCTTTGTGCCACGTCTCTTAAGATATTTGTCCCAATAGAACGCATCGGCATTTTCAGCGGTTACAACTGTCATACCATTGTTTATGTATGGAAGCTGTACAGGATTATTGCCTTTAATAGCGTAGTCGGACATTGGATCAACCAGCTCTGTATGTTTGCTTACAAAGAGGGTTAGCATACCGAAGTATCCTTGCATACCTTGGTCAGGATTTATAGCTCCCCAAACTTCTCCGGCCTTAATCATGTTAAGTATTTGCTCGTTGAGGTCTCTGGTAAGAACTAAAACCTTGCCGCCTTTTTCCTTCGCTGCCTGGGCTGCGCCCAAAGCGTCGGGACCTTCCGGCGTTATGATGGCACTTAGATTTGGATTTGCTTGGATAAATGAAAGTGAGGCATTGTATGCTTTAGTTGTATCCTGCGAAGGAGCTGCTGAAGCAACAATTTTCATATTGGGATAATTCTTCTCGAGTTCAGCCTGAACTGATTTCATATAAATATCATGATTTGTCTGTCCAGGGTTCTCCAGCATAGCTATTTCACCTTGTTCATTAAGAGCACCAGCTAGTTCCTGTGCACAAACCTGGCCCTCATAAACGTTGTCGGATGTAATAAATACTCTGCGCTTGCTGTTTGGTGAGTCATTAGCAAATGTTACTACCGGTACGCCTGAATCAATAGCCTTGTTTATGGGTGCAATAAACGCATCACCATTTACAGGGTGACAAAAGATTCCTGCCGGTTTCTGTGCCAGAGCTTGCTCAAAGGAAGCAATCTGCTTATTGGCGTCCATTTCAGTGGTACCACCGTATACAGCCTTTACGCCCAATTCCCATGCGCACCATTTGAACATTTCATAAACCGGGAACCAGTACTCGACACCGGAAACCATTACGTTCATGTGGTAGGTTTCATCTGCACTTCCTTCAAACTTGGGTACTTTGTAGCCATTTACATCGCGAAACTTGCTGTCATCTGCTGCCGCAACTGCCGGTGCTACCGGTGCTACCGGTGCTACCGCATTCGGATCATTTGCCTTAGGTGTCTCATTACCGCAGGCTGCCAGCATTGTCAGTGTTAGTACAATGCACAATATAGCAGCGAGCATCCTCCTTGAAAAACTTTTCATCTGAATACCTCCTGTTTTTTTTATATACTAATGCCTTTTGGCTTAGTAAACACTTGACTTATTCAGTCCGCTTTCATTATCCTGCTCATCCATTTTCTGACCAAATCAACCTTCTGATTTTTTATATAGAAGGGAAGTAACGCATCATTTACTGCCAAGAAGTATGATTTATCGTCCCTTCCGGATAAATCCAACTTAATGCTTTCCGAACTATTTATAAATTCAAAGGTTATAGAAAGTTCTACGGAGCCTCTTTTGTCCAAACCATCATAACCCTCTGCCGACAATGCCATGATGTTTACATATAAGGCCATAAAGTCTTCACTTGAAATTTGATGTCCGTTAAGTGTAAAGATATCCTCGGGATCTGAAAAATCCCGCTCAAATTCTGATATTATTCCAGAGTCATTTACTGTAATTTTACTGA
>CAYUZC010000420.1:0-1563 GCA_964449525.1 uncultured Ruminiclostridium sp. | reverse complement strand
GGAAAGAGCAGAAAGAACCCGTAGAAAATATAATCTTGAAAAAAGTATGGATTTGCGTATGGGAAACGGCCTAGAGCCTATTGTAGAACAAGAAGCGGATGTAATAGTTATGGCTGGAATGGGCGGTATATTAATCACTGATTTGATTCTTCAATCAATGAATATCGCTAAAAAAGCTAATTATATTATTATTCAGACTATGACACATCAGGAATTGATTCGCCCGTTTTTATGGAAAAGTGGCTTTGAAATAATAAATGAAGGATTAGCAAGTGAAGGAAATAAGCTCTATCAGGTAATTTTAACAAAATATACCGGAATGGGCAGACAGAATTGGGAAAGAGTTCAGGAATTAATTGGTGATATTTTAATCAAAAAAAATGATCCTTTGCTGAATGATTGGGTAAAAGACCATATAAAGAAACAAAAAAAGGTGGTTAATGGACTAAAAAATGCTAAGGCAGATTACAATGCTGAAAAGATTGATATAGAAGAAAAGCTCTTACAGGAGCTGACAAATCTTTCAAGTTCCAAAGGAGGCTGAAAAATGAAACTAAGTAAAATTACTTCTTATTTAGAGGGAAAGGCTCCAATTTCACTTCAGGAGGCCTATGACAATAGTGGTTTGATACTTGGAAATACTGATGCGGAAATAACCAAGGTGTTAGTCTGCCTTGATGCTGATATTGACACCATTGAATATGCTATTTCACAGAACTGCCAACTAGTATTGTCGCACCATCCGACAGTATTTAAAGCAATAAAGAACTTTACCTTGCAAACGAGGGAAAGCAGTATTCTGATAAAATCAATAAAAAATGATTTGGCACTTTACAGTAGCCACACAAATTTTGATTCTGCTGAGGGAGGTCTTAGTGATCTAATTTGTGCAAAGGTGGGATTGAAGAATATTAAAGTTCTAAAAAGCTACTCATATGATTCGGCTGAATATGGTGCCGGTAGATACGGAGAAACAGAACCCATTGATGGAAATAACTTTATAAGCAAGATGAAATCAAAGCTCGCTCTTGATACTATAAGATATATAGGTCAAATTCCTCAAACAGTAATAAGAGTGGCGGTTTATAATGGTTCATATGACAGAGATATTATGAATGACCTTACTAGAATCAGTCCTGTTACACTTATCACAGGAGACTTAAAATACCATGATGCTCAAGAGCTTATTTATAACGGTATATTTACTATTGACGCAGGACATTACGGCACTGAGATAATCTTTGTGGATGAGATGGCAAATATGCTCGAAGAACGCTTTTCAAATTTAAATATAATACGCTACAAAGGAAAAGACGTCTTCAACTATCATTACTAAATACAGAAGTTACTTAGTTAGCATGAAAGGGAGTTAAAAATGACTTATAAACTAATGGCGGTAGACATCGACGGAACACTATTAAATAATCACAACGAGCTTACTGAGAATACCAAAAATGCTATCAGACTTGGGGTCGAAAAAGGCCTGATATTTACTATCGCAACAGGAAGACCGCCACAGGGAATTGAAGGTTTGAACAAAGCATTGAATCTTGATGTGCCGTT
>CAYUZC010000419.1:0-1578 GCA_964449525.1 uncultured Ruminiclostridium sp. | reverse complement strand
TATGAAATCATTAAGGCTAAAGCGGCTAAAGCACCGGATCCGATAGCAAAGCCTTTACCGGTAGCAGCAGTGGTATTACCAACAGAATCAAGCTTATCGGTAATTTTGCGAACTTCAGGGTCTAATCCTGACATTTCAGCGATGCCGCCTGCATTGTCTGAAATTGGACCATAAGTATCCACAGATACGGTTGCAGCGACAAAAGATAACATACCAACAGCAGCCATTGAAACGCCATATATACCGGAAACATAGTAAG
Source organism: uncultured Ruminiclostridium sp. (assembly GCA_964449525.1). Taxonomy (GTDB): domain Bacteria; phylum Bacillota; class Clostridia; order DSM-8532; family DSM-8532; genus DTU059. The sequence continues at coordinate 1,319 of CAYUZC010000419.1, read as the reverse complement.
AAATAATTATTCCTGCAGCAAGTATTATGCAAGGAGCCATTGTAGATTTCATACCTAATGCAAGACCTTGAGTTATGGTAAGCGCAGAGCCTTCCAAAGAAGTGCGTGCAAGGTTCTTGGTAGGTTGATAATCGTCAGAAGTATAATACTCGGCAATAGTACCGATAATAACGCCGGCTGCAACACCAATAGCAGCTGCTATCCATGGGGAAGCCCAACCAGCAGAAAAATTAATGATGCTAAGATCGGAAATATTACCGAACATAACTTTTGACATAATTAACCCAAAAACGATTGTAATACCCGCTGATAAGTAAGTAGCAAGATTAAGATCCTTATGCGGATCATTAGACATCTTGGACTTAAACAAAACAGTTGCGATACCAATGCAACAAGCAATCAAACCACCGGAAACAAATACCAGTGGGAACATAATTAGCTTGGACAGCATGCCATCAGGGATAATACTACCGTGAGCCTGAGCAGAAATTATTAAGTGATAAGCAAGAATAATACTTGATGCAATTGAACCCACAAAGCTTTCTAATAGGTCCGAACCCAGACCGGCAACGTCACCTACATTATCACCAACGTTATCGGCAATAGTAGCAGGGTTACGGGGATCGTCTTCGGGAATGTGAGCTTCTGTCTTACCTACCAGGTCAGCACCCATATCAGCAGCTTTGGTATAAATTCCACCGCCTACACGGTTGAACATTGCCACTAAAGAACAACCAAGAGCATACCCTGAGAGAGTCATGGTAAAGGGAATAAATGAAACCCCTATCCAATTTGTGAATGTATCCATATTACCTAATTGGCCCATAATCAAGCCAAATATAATATAGACAATGAATAATCCCAACAGTGCGAAGCCTGCTACGCAAAGACCCATTACAGATCCACCTCGAAAAGCAACTTTAACTGTTTTACCAATATCTTTTGTTTGGCGGGCTTCGTTAGAAACTCGCACATTCGAGTAGGTAGCGATTTTCATACCAACTAAACCAGCACTTGCACTCATGACTGAACCAACTACTAGTGCTACGGCTGCGTACCAACTGGTAAGAAGAACCATGATTACAGCAACAGCTGCAACAACGGAAAATAGAACTTTGTATTCATAGTTAATGAATGCATTTGAGCCAATGCGGATTGCCTCGGCGATTTCCTTCATCTTAGCGGTACCTTCATCCAGCTTTTTTACAGATGAAAAATTGAATGCGGCAAAAGCAATTGCCAAGATTGAAGCAATGATGACTAGACTGATGATCGACATTTGATGTTCCTCCTTTAATATTGCGAAATATGCCAAAATT
>CAYUZC010000418.1:0-1580 GCA_964449525.1 uncultured Ruminiclostridium sp. | reverse complement strand
CTTTTAATTCTGAATATATTAATTCTTATCCCCATTACGATAGCTTTGAGCCTAACCTTTTTCGATATATGGCGTTTCACAAAAGGGGTGTTGAGTTCATCAACTATAAAATGGGCTATATTTTTAGCAGCGTTTGGAAGAGTTTTTACATATTCATTTTCGCTGATGTTCTCTTTATATCGATCGAGAATACCGGTATTTAAAATTTCATTGATTATTGCCCAAAACTCCTTTTTGTTTTTAACGTACCAACCCATCTTATTATTAACACAAAAATCAATGTTCCCTTTTTCGTGCAGTGCCGCGCAATGTGTAAAAATAGTCGGAACCTTTTTAACCAGCACCTCAAAAGTTGTAGATGCTCCACCCTTTGCTAAAGCCAAATCGGACACCTCAAGAAGCTCATGCATATTATCTACAAACCCTAGAACAGACATAGAAGTATCAGATTTATAACTTGATTTCAGCATGTTTAATTCATCTGATAAATCGCTGTTTTTCCCGCAAACAGCAATAATATTAAAGGGAAAGTTATTGTTATAGAGTTCTTTTATATACTCTGAAGTATCACCTATTCCCTGTCCTCCGGATGTAGCTAAAAGTGTCTTTTTCGAAGGATCCAACCCAAGCTGGGCAAGTATTTCTTCTCTTGTCTTTGTTAACTCAGTGAAGAATTTTTTATTAAGCGGAAAAGGCATAACCTTAACTTTATTATGCGGTTCTCCCTGTTTTATAAGGTATGCTTTAGCCTCATTGGTGGACACAATAACAGACTCAATTCTGGGGTTTACCCATAGATTGTGACCTCTGACAGGGTCTGTCATATAGCTGAATATCTTATATGGAAAACGGTATCTGTCTCTAGCGAACGTCGCTACAGAGCTACAAAAAAAATGTGTTGAAAACACAATATCAGGCTTGTAATCAACAATATATTTTATCCCTTTACGGATAAATTGTTGAAATACCAACCTCATCACAGTATTTGAACGTGTAAGATGGTTAAGAGAATCCAAGAGTACATTTAAATTTGTTGTAATCTCCGGCCTGGCTAAAGCCCAATCCCAAAAGCCCTTTATTATTTTATCATCCCAATTGGCACCGGCTTCTTTCGCAAAATCTATCACATCAATTTGATATTTGCCGGGATATAATTCTTCAATAGCGTCTTTGATAGCAAGGGCGGGCATTCTGTGCCCACCTCCCGCTTCAACCATAGGTATTAAAATTTTTTTCAAAAAACATCAGCCCCATAATTAAGCCTATTTTTTATTCACGATTTTCATTAAAGATTATATTAACAGTCTTCATAGGTGAAACCGTTGAAATTGCATGTTTGTACACTAATTGTTGCTTTCCTTCACTGTCCAAAACCACAGTAAAATTATCAAATCCTTTTACCATACCCCTTAATTGAAAGCCATTCGTAAGATAAACAGTCACGGGTACATGCTCTTTTCTTACCTGATTCAAAAAAACATCTTGGAGATTAATATTTTTATTCATTTCTTTCTCCTCCTATTTAACACAACTAATATAAAATAAACTCATTACCTCGCCATAATTCTACTAAATTAATG
>CAYUZC010000417.1:0-1589 GCA_964449525.1 uncultured Ruminiclostridium sp. | reverse complement strand
GCAGAGGTCTGCAAAACCTCTATTCCCCAGTTCAAATCTGGGTGGCGCCTCCAAAAAAGAATCCCTGAATTGCTTGAATAAAGCGGTTCAGGGATTTTTGTATTTGTATGAAAAATAATATTTTTAACTATCCTTCTTATCCGGTGTATCATCCGTGGTTTTTTCTTTACCGCTGTTATACAGAAAGCGCTTGATTTTTTGTGAGGCCGTTTTCTCTAAGTCAGCGATGCGTTCAATGGCTTTCAGTTTAGAAAATTTGTTGACTTGGGAATTGACATAGGATCGGATATCGGCAAGAGCTTTGGCATAGGGGCTCAATTCAGAGTTTTCAGGTTCAATATCCGAACTGTCGATTGAATCTTCATCCAATTTAACTAAACCGACTAGCTTCTGGTCCCGTTCTACCACGAGGGAATCCAATACCAGAGGATGCTTGTTCAGCACAAATTCAATATCCTCGGGATAAATGTTTTCCCCGGATGAGCCGACGATAACATTTTTGTTACGTCCCTTGATATAGAGGTATCCATCCTTATCAATTGAGCCACAATCGCCGGTTTTGAAGAAACCATCCTCCGTAAAGACCGATTTTGTCAATTCTTCATTTTTATAATAGCCTTTCATCACATGAGGCCCCTTGGTAACGATTTCCCCGATTCCAGTGACAGAATCTACGTCGATTAGTTTCATCTCAATGCCTTCCATTTTAGGTCCGGCAGATTGAAAACGTGATTTTTTAGGGTTGGCACCGGCAATCAGCGGTGAGGTTTCTGTAAGACCGTACCCGACAGCATAAGGGAATTTGCCCTCCATTAAGAACCGCTCCACATCGGGAGAGACCTTTGCTCCGCCAAGACCAAAGAAATGAATGCGGCCGCCGAAGGTTTCCATCAGCTTTTTTCCTGCAATACGATGAAGAATCTTGCGGATGAACGCAACCTTGTACAATTTTGCGACAAGTTTATTCTTTTCAAAGGTGGGAACGATTTTGTTTTTATATATTTTCTCCATTACAGCCGGTACACTGAGCATTATGGTAGGCCGAACTTTTTTCAGCGCAGGCAGTAAGGATGACACTGCAATTGCTCTGCCGAGGTAGCATATGTGACACCCCTGCATAATCGGAAACATGAAGCCTATCGAAAACTCATACACATGGGACATGGGCAGAATGGATAAGAATGTGTCAGTTGGGTGAATGTCCTGGACTGTTCTGGATTGATGTGCCATAAATGCTATGTTTTTGTGAGTGAGCTCAACGCCTTTAGGCGTACCGGTCGTTCCGGATGTATAAATGATAGATGCGGTATCCTGTTCGTCAATAGACTCAGCAAAAAGATCGATAGGCGTATCACTTTGCAAAATGGATTCACCTGTCAGAAAGGCTTCATCCTCCAAGCAGAAAATATGCTGTAGAGTCGTACAATCTGCCAGCTTGTCCTGATTGTTTTTCGAAACAAACGCAAAGCAAGCTTCTGAATGCTGAATTATACCCTCGACCTCACTCTTGTTAAAATCCGGAAGCATAGGGATGGCAATGGCACCCAGACAAACAATAGCAAAATAGGCAACACCCCATTTTGGCATAC
>CAYUZC010000416.1:0-1598 GCA_964449525.1 uncultured Ruminiclostridium sp. | reverse complement strand
TTTTGCACCATAATTTTGACTTACAAAAGCAGCTGCAGAATGGGACAAAGCAATTCCGGAAGTCTCTATCATGATGAATATCTTTTCTGAGGCACTCATGCCTGCAGCGAAATTCGAACCATAATTATTAATGTGCTTCTGGACAAAGAGTCCCCCTGAAGCAATAACAAAACTTTGCAACAACATAGGTATGCTTAAGGAAAAATACTCTGACAACAGTATTCGGTTTAATTTAAAATGGCGGCGCTGTAAACGAAACATTTCATATCGGCTTACTTTAATTGCACAGATAATAGCGGAAACACTCTGAGCGGTAACTGTAGCTATGGCCGCGCCCGCAACTCCCCAGCCAAGTCCGGCTACAAACCATAAATCAAGTGCAACATTAATTATTGTAGCCACACACACAGCATACAAAGAAGTTTTGCTGTCACCCACAGCGCGAAGCATACCTGCAAAAATATTATACATAAACAAAACCAGAGTACCCCAATAACTAATTTGCATATAGATTACGGCATCATTCATTATTTCTGTTGGTGTATTCTGCCACACTAGCATCGGACGTATAGCAAGTATCATAATCGGCATTAAAAGAAAGTAAAGACACACAGCCATCAAATAGATATTACCGGTAGTCTGTTTCATTTCTTCTGTCTTACCGGCTCCAAAACGATTCCCTAGCATTAAACTTGATGCTTGAGCAAAATTGGTAAGTATACTAATTTGGAGCCAAATAGGCCAGTTACATGTACCCAATGTTGCAAGTGCTCCTATGCCACTAAATCGCCCAAGTATTACTCCGTCAGCCATAGAATAAACTTGCTGTAAGAAATTGGTTATCATTAGTGGAATACCAAACTTAAAAATTATACTTGCTGTTTTACCCTTGGTCATATCAATTGAATGGTTATTACCAAACAACCCCTTTGCCATTGTGAACCCCCTTTTACATACAGCTGAGCCCAAAATTTTGCACTAGTAAAGGCCTGCATGTATCAACATGCAGGCCTTTTACTCTACAAAGTATAATTACTTGGCTTCAGTCAAGCTGCCATTATGAATCTGGCATTCATAGTATTTCTGTAAATCCTCGTCAGTAAAATACTCTACCCAAACATAGAATACTTCCTTACCGGGCTTAGCCAGTAACTTGTGATCCTTACCAGGATATATATAGCTCCAGTCGCCGGCTTTCTGAGGAACTGTAACATCTTCTACTGTGAGATTAAAATCAGAATCTCCCAAACAGTAATTCCACTGATGTAGTAGGCCATGGCCCTTCTCATCTGTTCCTTCACCCTTTGCTCGCACAACGCCAATAGATACATGGCCTAGCTGGAATGGCTGAAGAATACTCCAAGAGCGGGTCTTCGGGCCCTTACAGTCCTGATCATACCGAACACCGTCACTATACTTACTAAAGAATGGAAGATGAAGGTTCCAGTACTTCCAGAATTTCTTATCCCAGTCATTCAGTGTGAATACGCACATAATTAATTCGATGTCATCGACTGCATGTACAGTATAAGACATTTTATCAAAATCAGGAAAAAAGAATGAAGGTTCACCAATGTTGTATAATTCATAAGGTGTTG
>CAYUZC010000415.1:0-1615 GCA_964449525.1 uncultured Ruminiclostridium sp. | reverse complement strand
TTATCGTTCATCAGAAACAAAATCCACCATCAACATTTCCGATCTATCTTCGCTCATATTAACTGACTGATGGCGAGAATCTAGTCGTTTCATCTCTATGATGATAAATATTCCGGTAACTACTGATGAAACAAGATCTGCTAAAGGTCCTGCCGCTAATACGCCCTCCAGCCCAAAAAATTTGGGCAATATGATCAAGGCGGGAATTAATATCAAGACTTGCCTTGAAAGGCCAAGCAGTGCAGAATGTCTGGGTTTTCCGATTGCCTGAAAGTAATTTGAGGATACAATTTGAAAACCGACAATCGGAAAAAATATTAAAAATCTTTTTATAGCAAAAATACCGAAATCAATCAGCTCTGTATCCTTTTTATTAAACAGATAAACCATCTGTGCGGGAAATAGTCTTGTAGCAGTCCAACCAATCACAACGATTACTGTTGCAAAAACTACTGCCAGCTTATAAGCCTCTTTTACCCTATCATACTTCTTGGCACCGTAATTGTACCCTATAATTGGCTGAACTCCTTGATTTATACCAAAAATCGGCATTATTATTAATGTAACAATACCATTTACAATACCCATCCCTGAGATAGCAATATCCCCACCATAAGCACCCAAATTGGCATTCATAATAAAATTAAGAATACTTGCCGCAATCTGCATAGCAAACGGGCCAGCTCCCAATGAAATGATTTTTACAATATAAGAAAGCTTTAATCTTAAATTTTTAATAGTAATTTTTAATAAGCTTTTTCCCCTTAGGAAATATAAAAGAACCCCTGCCGCAGAAGCTGCTTGCGAAAAAATGGTAGCAAGTGCTGCTCCTTTCATTCCCCAATCAAAAACGAATATAAAGATTGGATCTAAAACCGTATTGGTCACCGCTCCGGCCAACATGGTATACATTGCTATTTTAGGGTTTCCTTCAGACCTAATAAAATTATTCATGCCCATTCCGACAGACTGAAAAACCCCGCCTAGCAGTATAATACTGAGATAGTCCAAGGCATAAGGTAGTATGTCTTCACTGGTACCCAACAATTTGAGAAATGGCTTCAAAAAAATTAGGCCTGTTGTCGACAATACCAAAGATGTTAGAATCAAAAGTACTAAAGCATTCCCGAATATTCCTTGCGCCTCTTCTTTCCGGTTTTGTCCCAACCGGATTGCTACCAATGAATTTGCACCTAACCCTATAAGCATGGAAAAAGCCATCATGATGAGCATTATAGGAAAAGCAATTGTCGTAGCTCCAATTCCTAAATACCCCACACCATGACCTATATAAATTCTATCAACAACATTGTATAATGCGTTTACCAGCATCCCGACTATTGCTGGTATAGAAAATCTAATAAGCAGCTTTGAAACTTTATCTTCGCCCAATTGTTTTGATCTGTCCATTATGCCTCCATATTAATGTCACTAATTTATTGTAGTCTTTTATTTTTCCATCAATTCTGAATAATTTATACGCTGTACCCTCTCCGTCGTATCTTTCAGAGAATTATAAACAGTATTAAATGTTTCTTTATCCATACCCTCGGAGATAAGACTGGTCCATCCTTTTCGAACAGTATGAATTTTTTCTTTGCAGGACTTTCCTTTC
>CAYUZC010000414.1:0-1617 GCA_964449525.1 uncultured Ruminiclostridium sp. | reverse complement strand
TTCAAGGTGTTTTTAATACTAGGGTAATGGATTCATCAAATATGTGGGCAACAAATAGTTGGGTACAATTTACAGCTTTTGTCGTAAGCATAAGTGTGTGGTTTTTTACAGGTCGAGAAAATCTTTTTTCAGTGTTTAATGTTGATAATAAAATATATTTATTTGGTGGTGTCATCGGTGCCTTTATTACATTTACTGTCATTAAAAGCATCTCCGGCCTCGGACCAGCCTATGCTACTATGTTGATTCTATTGGCTCAACTTGTTATTTCTTGTTTAATTGAAGCATTCGGATTTTTCGGTACAGAAAAAGTGTGCTTTGATTGGAGTAAACTTATCGGTGTGGCATTAATGATTGCAGGAATAATTGTTTTCAAAAGATGAAAAATATGCGAGACACCCTATGATTATACAGAAAAGTCCTCTGTCAGAAAGAACAGAGGACTCATACTATATTAATATTTTTCTGTACTCCCCTACGTCCAACTGTATATAAACTATCTTTTACAACGACATCATCGTTAGTGATTACCTGTTTTACTTTGATTCCTTCTGCCTGTACAAAATTATGAGTTAGTTGCAAACATTTACCTTGCATTTTTATTGTATAATAGATTTAACAATGATATTTACATTTAATAATAGAAAGCTCAGGTGTTAACGATGAATTTTATCCTTGGAAGTACTGCTCCTGAAAGCGAAAACACGATACACTATATTTTTCTTTTTAAGCAGAATAATCTCCTTGTAAAAAAACTCGATAAAGCTTTTACCCTTCTTACTTCTGATGATTTTCCACACTCAGAATATAAGCTTGCTAACAAATTCTTCATCGGCAGTCTGGACGATTATCCATGCTATGCAGCAAGATTTTCCGAAGGTGAAGTAATTCCTGATAACATGCAATTTGTTGGGCTCAGGCAGCTCTTTGAAAATATAGATAAAATCATGCTGCAGGTAGCCTTCCGCGCTGTTCAGATAGTTGCATGGGATGAAACCCATAGATTCTGTGGTGTTTGCGGTGAAACTACTGTGAAAATGCCTTATGAGCATGCCAAGTTATGCCCCAAATGCGGTCATGCCTCATATCCACGCTTATCTCCTGCAGTCATAGTTGCCATTACTAAAGGCAGCAAGCTACTCCTTGCCGGTAATAAGAATTCTACCACGGGTCTTATCAGTGTACTGGCTGGCTTTGTTGAAGCAGGTGAAACTCTAGAGGAATGTGTAAAAAGAGAGATAAGAGAAGAAGTAGGAATAGAGGTAAAGAATATAAAGTATTTTGGCAGCCAATCCTGGCCGTTTCCAAATTCGTTTATGCTTGCATTTACAGCAGAGCATGAGAGCGGTGAAATAAAAATCGATGAAAATGAAATTTCAGAAGCCGGATGGTACGGAGCCGATGAAATCTTAAATATTTCAAATCTCCCAAAAAGGCTCAGCATTTCAAGGAAACTGATAGATTGGTTCATAGAAAAGCACCCGACATCTAACCAGCTCTAAAACTAGTCAATTTTCTATCACTAAACCTTGAATTTTACCTCTCGATTAAGGCAGTAGTCCCCAAATAGTCCCTAACACTTAAATTCCCGATTATTATAAAAACAAAAGAACCTTG
>CAYUZC010000413.1:0-1627 GCA_964449525.1 uncultured Ruminiclostridium sp. | reverse complement strand
CTGGTAGTTCCCTGGGGAGGATAGAATTCAACAGTAGGAAAGCTCTGCTTCTTTTTCCCCATTGATAACCAAATAAGTATACCGCCCATGCCCGCTAAAGCAGAAAGCAACCAGCCAAACCTGTCTACCAAACCATCATTTATTGGCTTTGCGTCTTCGAAATAGCCTTGTTGTAAAGGAAGGGCTACTGTTAATGCTTCATTTGGACCAAGAGAACCATTAAGCTTGCCTGTTATAGTTTTGCCTTCCACAGTGTAGCTTACGGCATCATTTTTTGTGCTGCCTTTCTTTCCGTAAGTAAAATTCAGTTTATCATCATCAAATTTGCTTGGCATCTTGATAGTAAAGGTAATGTTTAATATTGGGCAATCCCAGTCAGTTCCGATAAGATTAAAATATAATTCGTCCATATCACGTAAACCATCGTCACCAATAGCATAGGTATATGATATGATATATTTTTCATTTTTATCGGCGTATACCTTTTCCTCGCCAATTTTTATGTTAAGGTCTCCCGATTCTTTACCGGTTGAATATTTATGCCCGGATACCTTGACATCTGTTATTGCAGCAGGTGTACCGCGATAGGTTTTTAAAGGGATTGAGCGTATAATACCATGCCTTTTCTCTAAGAATTCTACATTGATAGTTTCTTTGATTTCGTAACTGTTATCGCTCTGTACATCCATAACAATATCAAAATCGGTAATTTCGAAAGCCTCCAAGGCCATTACCGGATTTGATATATTAACTAATATAAGAAGAGCCATAAAAATGAGCAAAAGGCTTCGTATTAGCTTCATATCATTCCTCCGTTAGAATCTTACCTGCACGTTTCTGCGTTCATATTCATCTGCCATGAAGTATGGATATCTCTTAAAACCAAATATTGCTGCCAATAAATTAGACGGAAACATTTCGGTTTTATTGTTCATTACTTTTACAACGCCGTTATAATATTTTCGGGATTGGGATATATCATTTTCAAGGGCAACAATTTGATTTTGAAGGTTTAAAAAATTACCGTCAGCTTTTAGCTGAGGATAGCTCTCCGATACCGCAAACAGTGATTTAAGTGTTCCCGAAAGAAGGTTCTCACCCTGAGTCCGTTCTTCAAAGGTTCTTGCCCCCATAGCCATGTTTCGAGCTTGAATTACTCTTTCTAATGTTTCCCGTTCATGGGCGGCATATTGTTTTACAACCTCAACCAGGTTAGGAATCATGTCATAGCGTTTCTTAAGATAAATATCCATGGTTGAAAACGCCTCGTCAGATTGATTTCGCAGTTTTACAAATCCGTTATAAGAGATTGCAAGGATGATAAGAATCAGTATAACAGCGGCAATAATAATATACAAAACCATATTGACTTCCTCCTGTTTTTATTGCTTTTATTACATTATTTACTTAGGCGTTTGCCCTTTTAGTAGTGGACATCCGCATCTTGGACAAAAATTATTACGTGCATCATTAAGATTATGGCATTTGATACAGAATAAAATTTTATCCTGTGATTTATCATACTTTTCAATAGCCGAAAGATGCCTTTTACCATGGAAATGCACATAATCACCTATTCGGTAATAATCAAACCTTGTTTGACTATCCTTATAAGAAACTTCTTTTA
>CAYUZC010000412.1:0-1628 GCA_964449525.1 uncultured Ruminiclostridium sp. | reverse complement strand
GTTTTGCTGTTGCTGCTTGAACTGTTATTTGCCATTAATCTCACCTCCTCAATGCTTATTATTGCTCATGTCGTTCTGTTTATAAGTAGAAAGTTATGGTGGAAACGTAAGAAAATATTAAATATTTTTAAATCTCTTATTAAAACATTGATTATAGCTGCATTTCATTATGTTTATTTCTAAAATCCAAGTAATATTTGACAAATTTCATGAAAATATGAGAAAATGAAGGAGGTAATTTCACATATATGGCAGAACTTTTGTTGTACCTGTCATTATATTGTGGTATATTCTTATATATAGGTACACATTGATGTGTTTTTGTCGTACCCAATTTTACACGAATGATAAAACGGTTGCTATAAGCAATTAAAGGAGTGATTCTGTGCTATCCAATCTTCTTTTTACAAAAAACAATATTGAACGTGGGCTTGATGCTGCGTGGCTTAGAAATGATGTCATTGCGCAGAACATAGCCAATGTTGATACGCCCGGATATAAAAGAAAAATAGTTCAGTTTGAGGAATTTCTTGATAACGAGATGAAGACCGGTAGAATTTCACATGGAAAAACAAAGCTTTCCTCAGATGGTATGCAAATTACCGAAGCTCCCGCACAATCATCTTACAGAAGCGACGGAAATAATGTGGATATAGAGCATGAAATGGCCTTAATGGCTGCTAACAGTATCAGATACAATACATTGATACAAAGGATGAACGGCGATTTTCAAAAGCTTAGAACTGTAATTCGAGGAGGTAGATAATTATGGGACTTTTTGATTCCTTTAATGTCAGCGCATCGGCACTAACAGCCCAGCGCCTTCGCATGGATGTAATATCACAGAATATTGCTAATGTGAATACTACCCGAACAGAGGACGGAACCCCATACAGAAGGAAAACGGTGGTTTTTCAGGAGAAGGAATCTGATGTATCTTTTTCCCAGTATCTTTCGGAACAAAGTCGAAGCAGATTTTTAACAGGAGGCGGAGTCAGGGTTACCGAAATAGCTGAAGATCCTACACCTTTTAAAGATGTTTATGACCCAAGCCATCCGGATGCTGACGAAAACGGTATAGTCCGGATGCCTAATGTGGAGATAGTAACCGAGATGGTTAATATGATATCTGCGACCCGGGCCTACGAAGCCAATATAACAGCATTAAACGCATCAAAATCAATGGCTTCCAAGGCTCTTGAAATAGGTCGATGATGTTTGCGGATAAAGGAGGGCTTAAGTAAATGGCAGTACAAGGTATAAACTTATTAAATAATACAATCACTTCACAGGTGAAGAGTATTAATAATCCCAACGAAGATATTAATTTTAAGGATATTTTGATAGACGCTTTGAATAATGTCAACACCCTCGAACAGGAATCTGCAAAGATGACAGAAGATTTTATTGCAGGTAGAACAGATGATATACATTCAGTTTTGATAGCCTCTGAAAAGGCATCAATATCCCTCCAGTTTATTATGGAGGTTCGTAATAAGGTTATGGATGCGTATCAAGAAATTATGAGGATGCAGATATAACTATGTTTTTTTACTATAGATAAGCATGAGGTGCTTTAAAAAAGCCTCAATCGGGAGGGTTAAATTATGCCGGAAGGAATAAAAAAG
>CAYUZC010000411.1:0-1632 GCA_964449525.1 uncultured Ruminiclostridium sp. | reverse complement strand
CCGACAGAATGAATTTGGTTTGACAAAAGTTACCGTTTTGTTTGTTATTAAAATAATAGGGCTTTATTAGGCCTGTCATGTAAAGGGGAATCCATTTTTGAATAGCTTCAAACATTTCACTAAGAGAACGATGTATATTGTGTATGATATATATTTGATTTTTTCGATATAAAACCATTGACATTAATGAGGCCCAAAGCTTTGCAAATTCAGAATCTTCTGTCATCCAGTCCATTGGTTGATCTGAGTATAGGAAAAGTGTACCCGGCTCTTCTTGGGTAGCGGCTATGGTCAAAAATTGTATTACAGCTTTTCTAAGGCCTTCAATCCCATAAAAAATTTCGGAATCCGGTTGACTATCCGGTATAATAGGGAATGACTCTACAAAATTTGCAGGAACCTCATATATTGGTTCATAAGAATTTAGTTTATCTAAGAAACTGCTCGTAATAATGGTTTCATCGGTTTCAGGCTCTGATTGCATCCATTCGAGCAACTTTTTTTTCAGTTCGTTCGCCTTTTTTGGCACAGAATCACCTATAAGAGGAGACAAAAGCTCTTTGATATTCTCATATAAATATGATTTGGTTTTTTTCACCAACCATTGGCAAAATTGTTCGGGAAACCAACTGCTCGCGGTAGGAACCCGCATACCGGTACGAAATCTACTTACTAGAGAGGCGTCGATATGCATGACCTGTGCCAGTTTAATATTTGATATGTCAAAAGCCTCCATTAAAGCATTAAGTTTTTCTGAAAAAGCTATAAGTTTCCTTGTAGAATTCGCTTGAGGGATTTCATTTTTACTTATTCTTTCTTTTTTTAAATCAGGGGTTTCAAACCAGCGAAGCAATTGGTCAGTAAATGATTCTATATCATTTACAGCGTTAATCTTACATAAAGCACACAGTTGATCTAATGCTTCATGTTCCTGAGCAGCCATAATCAGCCCTCTACACAAACAATAAATTTGCCTACTACCTTTAGAAGGAATACGTTTTCCGGTACGAAACCTACTAATAAGTGAAGCGTCAATACCGCCTATTCGTGCCACTTCAACATTTGAAAGACCCATGCTTTCAAAAATATAATTAAGCTTGGATTTAAAATTCATTGAATTACCCCCCTATTAGTAATTTTAACTTATTCATCCATGGTATTCAATGACAGTTTTGTATTTTGTCATTGATTCCTAATTGTCATTTTCTGAATATAAGACATTATCACTTATAATTAAATATATAGCAGTATTATATATGGGGGGGAAGGTGAGTCTGTTTGGCAAAAAAGTTTATTGGATATGGTAACTTTTTTTGTTCAAATTGCGGGGAACGCATTGAAAAAGGCAAAATGAAATGTCCCGCATGCGGTGTTTGGTATTCGGAAAAGAAAAAATACGGGAACTCTTCTGCTTTAGGGTCCGGGGGTATTGGGTGGTCAGATAGGATAAATGATTCAAGATTTGCAAAATACGACCGCAACTTACGCAAAGCCGGCTATATCTGGATGGGCGGACTCTCTATAATAATACCGGCGATTATGCTGGCTACAGGAGATATCAGTCTCGATAAGGAAGGTATAACGGTTATATCGGTTATTATCGGAGTGTTGTGGCTGTTTGGCCTGGTATTT
>CAYUZC010000410.1:0-1634 GCA_964449525.1 uncultured Ruminiclostridium sp. | reverse complement strand
CACTAGTATCAATGATAAAATAAACCTGCACTTACCTTTCATAGACATCACCCCAAAGACTTATCCATAAAAACTATATGCAGGCTTATCTGGGTTATTCGGTTTTTATAAATTTTATCACTGGATAATATCTATTATTAAAGGAGTTTCCGGCGGTTTTTCTCCGCTTATCCTAACCGCTTTATCCAACTCATTTAAAGATTCGTTAAATAGAGATTGGGAGTTAGCATGCAGTATCATTATGGGCTCTCCTGCCTCCACCATATCTCCGGGTTTTTTAAGTAAAGTAATACCCGCCCCGGGGTCAATTAAGCTTTCCTTGGTTGCTCTGCCTGCTCCTAGAAGCATGGATGCCAATCCCAATTTATCAGAGAGTATAGCCGAGATATAGCCCCCTGAAGCCACTTTATACTCAACAGTATATTTTGCTGATGGTAAAAGGCCGGGATTGTCCACAACCTGTTCGTTACCCTTCTGAGCTTTTAGCATCTGCTTGAATTTATTAAGCGCACTGCCGTCTTTTATAGTTCCCTCAGCTAGCTCAGCACATTTTTTAAAATCACTCATCCCCGCAAGCTCCAGCATTTTCGCTGCAAGAGTTATACAAACCTCTGTTATATCATCGGGTCCATGGCCTCTAAGCACCTCAATGGCTTCTTTAACTTCCAGTGCATTCCCAATAGCCTTTCCCAGAGGGCGATCCATATCAGTTATTACCGCTACGGTTTTACGCTTGGCTCCTGTACCGATATCTACCATGGCTTTTGCCAGCTTTTGTGCATCTTCCACCGTCTTCATAAAGGCACCGCTTCCCACTTTAACATCTAGCACAATGGCATCAGACCCGGCGGCGAGTTTTTTGCTCATAATGCTCGCCGAGATAAGTGGTATACTCTCCACTGTTCCGGTAACATCTCTTAGAGCATAAAGCTTTTTATCGGCGGGAACCAGATTCCCGGTCTGTCCTGCCACTGCCAGACCTGTCTCTTGAACAATATTTATAAACTCCTCCTGAGAAAGCTCGGTATTAAATCCGGGTATAGATTCAAGCTTATCAATGGTTCCGCCGGTATGCCCAAGACCTCTGCCGCTCATCTTTGCAACAGGAATCCCCAGCGCCGCAACCATAGGCCCCAAAATCATTGTGGTCTTGTCTCCCACTCCTCCGGTACTATGCTTGTCAACCTTTATTCCGGGAATACGTGATAAATCTATGCAATCGCCTGAGGCTACCATTGCGAGGGTAAGATTCAAGGTTTCCTCTTCGTCCATACCCTTTATACAGATGGCCATCAATAGGCTACTTGCTTGATATTCAGGAATTGAGCCATCTGTTATACCTTTAATAAAAAACTCAATCTCTTCTTTGGAAAGCTTTTGCCCTTCCTTTTTTTTAATTATGACATCGACCATCCTCATAAAAATCTAACCTTCTTTCTCTTTATTTCATCTTGAGCACCCTATATTAATATATCCTTTAGAAAGCTCTTCCCGCCAATCTGAGCATTAACCCCTAAGTATTCGGCAACTGTGGTGGCTATATCAGAAAAGCTGTCCCGGGTACCGAGATTTACGCCTTTTTTTATGGGAACTCCATAAACTAATAGGGGCACATATTCCCTTGAATGGTCTGT
>CAYUZC010000409.1:0-1637 GCA_964449525.1 uncultured Ruminiclostridium sp. | reverse complement strand
ATTAGCACCATAAAACTGGTGCTTTTTCTTTTCTTGTTTTTGTTCATGTAATTGTATAGTATGATATAAAAACTAAATGTCAGTTTGCATTTAGAGTGCGCTGAATAAGCCTTAAAAGGTCTTTTTGTTTAAAGCTATACACTAACCCTTTAAGAATGGTTAAGCTACATTCTCTGACCTATGGGCTTGATTCTTCATATAACGTTCGAAAGAGGCTTGCTTCCAAGGATGGCTCATAGGTGGAATATATTTTTTGTTTGGCTTTTCCTGTACAGGCTGGATGTCGAAGTTCTTTGATGTACGAGCGTGTTCAGGCATTAATTCCAAAGCATAAATCTTGTCTTCCACACTGAAAAACATTTGCTCATCAAATGCTTTGATAACTAGTCCAGATGTGCCTTTGCGGTAATATATAGGGTATCCATATCCATCCACAAGCTTGTAGTAAGCATTCCTAAATTTAATACAATGACCATTATCAACTTGTCTGCTAGTTAATATCGCAAGTGTTCGATTTATCTTTTCATAATCAGGTTGTTTTTCAAAGACCGAATTGATACTATTAATAGGTAATGCAAATTGAGCGTTGAATTCTTTTATGTAGGAGTTTAAGAATTCGTTGGCTTGCTCAATTGTTGTTACCCCGGCCAGCCGTAATTCTATTGGGAGGCGTGATTGAAGGGTTTGGAACATTCTTTCCACACGCCCTTTGGCTTGGGGTACACTGCTAGTCTTAATCTCAATTCCCAGCTGCTTGCAAGCGTAACTAAACTGTGTAAAAGTATCTTCTTCTGCAGCGGTAGTGTTTTTCTTTTTGTACTCAAACACAGTGCGCCTGTCAGTGAAGAGCATGTAGGGGATTCCGTAATCTGTAAGTATATGATTCAAAACATGGTAATACCCTTTTAAGGTTTCTTGTGAGTCAAAGTAGGCTCCTACTATTGCGCCAGTAGCATCATCCACACCTATGTGTAATTGGCTTTTCTCACTACCAAACCAAGGGTGAAGGGATGCATCCATCTGAATCATCTCCCCAGTATTAGCGCACCTTGGACGCCTAGGATGAGCATCTTCTATATTTACTATGGCATTAGTGATTTTTTCGACCTCTTTTTTAGATTTTATAGACTTTTTAAGCTCTTTAAGGTGTGCAGTAAATTTCCTTTTTGTAGCACGTTTTGCTTTAGGTGAAAGAATATATTCTCCAAAAAGAATATTGCGTACACAACTCGGAGAAATATGGGCATTTTCATATTTAGATAGCAGTTCAGAAAAATGAATCATATTGGCATCAGCATATTTGGTACGGTAAAGATCAATAATTAATTGTTTAGTGTCATCAGCAAAAGCATTAATAGGTCTTCTACCACGATTACCATGAATAAAGAACGATTTACCATATTGCTTATAGCCTTTTATCATTCGATTAATATGCCTAACCGTACAGTTTAGAGTAAGTGCAGCTCTCTTTTTATTACCGTTTGTCTCTACCAGCTTTTTGATGACTATATACTTTTGATTTTCATCCATTGTTAAAGTAACCTTTCTCATTGCTCACCTCATTAATATTATGAGGTCTATTATACCGGGACATAATCGCTTGTGGTACAATGAGACATTATCGCATATCGATCAGA
>CAYUZC010000408.1:0-1642 GCA_964449525.1 uncultured Ruminiclostridium sp. | reverse complement strand
TTGAGGCTGTAATGGATGGATTCAGAGTGATGACAATGGATGATGCAGCTCCTCAGGGAGATGTTTTCATAACTGTAACAGGCTGCGAAGGGGTCATAACTAAGACTCATTTTAATACCATGAAAAACGGATCAATACTCTGTAATGCCGGACATTTTAATGTAGAAATCAGTATACCTGATCTTGCGGACCTTTCCACCGATGTTCGTGAATATCGCAAGAATATCATGGGATATACAATGAAGGATGGACGCAAGCTGTATCTTCTGGGAGAGGGAAGGCTGGTTAATCTGGCTTGTGGCGATGGACACCCTGCAGAAATTATGGATATGAGCTTTGCCGTTCAGGCTATGAGTGCCTTATATATTATGGAGCACAAAGGCAATCTGGAACCCAAGGTATTTGATATTCCCACTGGAATAGATGAAAAAATCGCAAAAAGAAAGCTTGAAAGTCTTGAAATAAAAATAGACGAACTTACCGAACAACAGAAGAAATATTTAGGTAGCTGGCAGTTATAAAACGGACTTAAATTAGAAGTATCATCGCTTGGGGCGGCTGCAAGAATCTCACTTCGCTACGCCTCCAAGCACCTATCTCTATAATATCAATATTCCCGGTAAGTGACATGGCTCCGCCATGTCCTACCAAGTGGTCTTTTGCTCACGGGTCGCTCAATCTTTTCTAACAAGGCTCATATTCGGTAGTCTTTCCTTCGAAGCCTGCCGGCTCCGTCTCCGTGAGAAACCTTGCATCCGCATCGTGATAGTTA
This sequence comes from uncultured Ruminiclostridium sp., assembly GCA_964449525.1. Lineage (GTDB taxonomy): Bacteria > Bacillota > Clostridia > DSM-8532 > DSM-8532 > DTU059. Next base: position 870 of record CAYUZC010000408.1, on the reverse strand, counting down.
AACCGCATAAGGTGCCGCAACGGGCGCACTCAACAGGCACCCATTAACATTTCAATATTACCGCTTTTCTATGTCGATATTGCCTGAGGTTGTGTTAATATTAACAGGTATACTTCCGTTTCCGTAACTGCCACGCAGTTTATGATCCCCTGAATCCTCAATATCTAGGTCAAAATCACACTTTATGTCTCCGGAAGAGACCTTGCTATCCAGAGTAAAGCCGGTATTTGAAGGCATTTTAAGCTCTATATTTCCACTGGAAGCCTTAATATATATTTTATCCTCAGCCTCTTTGGCTGTAACCTTTATATTTCCGGAGATAGCCTCTAATTGAGCACTGCCTTCTAAATCGTCAATATTTATATTTCCGGACTTAGACTCTACAGTTATAAGATACAGCTGGAGTCCATCTATATCAATAACGCCGGAAGTGCTGTCAATTCTAAGTTCATCACAATTAATATCTTTTAAAGTTGTATCACCGGAGGTGCTGTTAATGTTGAAATTATCTTCAATACTAACATCGCTAAAATTCTTTCTGCCTGAGGTAGATTCAAGGATAAGATTCCTTGCTATAATCCCTTTAATTGTTACATCACCGGAGGTAGAAGTAAGATCTATATCATTTTTCAAAGTAATATTATCAAGGTGAACATTTCCTGAAGAAAGTTTAAATATAAAATTATCGATATCTAAGTCAGAAGTATTAAAGTCTCCGGACTTGCCTTCATATCTAATATCGCCTTGAAAGCTTTTCGGAACACTTATATCAAGATTAATCTGTTCCCAATTAAATCCTATTATTGCAAAAGTCTTACGTTTTTCTTCAATAATAATACTATCCCCGGATTTAGTTACTTCTAGGGTCGG
>CAYUZC010000407.1:0-1643 GCA_964449525.1 uncultured Ruminiclostridium sp. | reverse complement strand
CCTCAATAAAATTCCGGATCGTCGCCAATATCGAGTTATCGGTTACAGAAAGCCCTAGAGCGAGCCCAAACCTCTTCCTGTCTTCCGACAAATAAGCAATTCCCTGCTCAACTGCATCAAAAGGGCTATTTATATGAACCTTTTTACCGTTTATATAGATTTCACCGCCTGACTTCTGATCTGCACCAAAAATTAACCGACAGGTTTCTGTTCTTCCCGCACCCATTAGCCCTGCAAATCCAAGAATCTCGCCTTTTTTTAATTCGAAGGATACATCTTTGACAACCGGAGAGCTCAACTTCTTACAACTCAAGACAATGGGCGCATTTTCAGAAACCATTCTGTCTGTTTTGTGTTCTTCATAAATTACGCGGCCGATCATCATCTGAATTATTTGGTCAATGGTGGTTTCTTTTGTATTGACAGTTCCAACATACTGACCATCACGCATTACTGAGATTCTGTCAGAGATTTGTTTCATTTCGTCCATCCTGTGGGATATGTATACGATGCCTACTCCCTGCTTTTTTAAATCCCTTATGAATCGAAACAGCTCATTGATTTCTGATTCAGTCAGTGCGGCGGTTGGTTCATCCATAATCAGAACATCTGTTTTTAATGATAACGCTTTTGCGATCTCCACCATCTGCTGCTTTGCAATGGTTAAATCCTGTACCCTGATTTCCGGATTTATTTGTAAACCAAGGGATTCCATGAGTTTAACGGCCTCTTGCTTGGTTTTCTTGATGTCCAGCAATGGCCCCTTCATATATTCTCTGCCGATAAAGATATTTTCTGCTACCGTCAGATGCGGCATAAGGTTTATCTCTTGATGTATAATTCCTATACCGATATCCCGGGCATCCTTGGGAGACTTCAGATGAATTTCTTTACCCTTGTAAAGAATCTTTCCGTCATCCTTTTGATAAATACCTGTAAGAACCTTCATCAATGTTGATTTTCCCGCTCCGTTTTCTCCCACCAATGCGTGAACCTCACCTTTGTACAGTTCAAACTGACATTTGTCCAAGGCTTTAACACCGGGGAATGATTTATCTATACCTTTCATGCTGACCAGAAGATCACACATTATTTCACCTCAGGTTTATCTCTTTTCAAAAAATAAACAAATTTATATAAGAAAGTAAAAACAATTTACCTACTTATATCTTAGTTTAATTGAATAGCGATTCTAAATAAATGCGAAATCATATAATGAATTTTTGAAATCTTATATAAGTGATGGCAAAAAAATGGCATAAAAAAAGCGTTATGACGCTTTTTTATGCCAATCATCTTTTATGTTAGGGCAATATGATGGACTGATTAAAATCATCTGTGAAGGGAAAAACAAGTTTTTGATTTTCTGTATAATGCATATTTTCTTTATCTATAACCGTTGAACCTGTATCAACTATCTTTGGAACCTTTTCATTATTGATTGCATCATAAGCATATTTAACACCCAGATAACCCATACTGAAAGGATTTTGAACCACCAATGACTGTATGATATCCTTTTCCACATATCTGATTTCTTCCGGCGTACTGTCAAAACCGATTATTTTAATAATATTTGCCTTTTTCAGCTTAATAATGGCTCTTGCTGCGCCGGTGGTTCCGTTTGCATTAAGGCCGACAAT
>CAYUZC010000406.1:1347-1657 GCA_964449525.1 uncultured Ruminiclostridium sp. | reverse complement strand
CGGGCTACATTCATCTGTTCGGAGCACTCTTCCTGAGTAAAACCCTCCAAATCAATAAGTCTTATGGTTTCATATTCATCCACTGTCATTCTTATATGATTTTTCTCATTTTCCGTAGCGTCAAGAGGACCGAATCGGTTGTTTTCGGGTAAGCAACAAACTTTTCTCCATTTCATGGGCCTTGCCATGTTTCTCACCTCTTTTTTATACATATAACCAAAGCGCTTTAGTTAATATAATATAATATATTATAAGTTCTCTAATTGCTTGTCTATAGCTTCGATTTGATTTTGCAACATACTTTTTTGTT
>CAYUZC010000406.1:0-1337 GCA_964449525.1 uncultured Ruminiclostridium sp. | reverse complement strand
TTTATACATATAACTAAAGCACTTTAGTTAATATTTGTATAATATCATAATTCCTCTAATTTTTTATCTATTATTTTGATTTGCTCTTGCAACATTCTTTTCTGTTCCTGAAGTATTTCCTTTTGTGTTTTATCATCAGTACGCATAGAAGTAAAACTTCTCCCGTAACCACGCCCAAAACCACGTCTGCAAGATAGACCTAATCCAATTCTTAGCCCACTACCAGACTTCATCATATTAGCATCATTACAAAGCCCCAAGCCTCTTCCGCTCAGAGCTCCTGCGCCCACCGGTCCTGTACCATCTCTTCCTGGCATAATATACAACTCCTTTAGTTATCGACATATGTCATTTATATGTATAATTATATCCCGTTTCCGGCATATGTCAATAACTAAATTTGCTCCTCCCCTTATTTAAGCTTCTGATTATTTAGGAAAAAGTCTTTCCATGGGTCATCACCGTCAAGCCTGAGAAGTGCTTCTTCCATATTGATATCATCGGGGGATATAGTATCAAGCTCTTCCCACGCAATAGGCATGGAAACCTTTGCTCCTTTCCTAGCTCTTAATGAATAGGGAGCTATGCTGGTAGCGCCTCTGGCGTTTCTAATCCAGTCTATGAAAATTTTATCTTTTCGCTTAGCCTTTCTGACATTGCTTGTATATCGGTCAGGCCATTTTTGCTCCATTACTTCGGCAACGCCTCGAGCAAAATCGTGAAATGTATCCCATGTAACTGAGGACTTCAAAGGCACAACTATGTGATAGCCTTTTCCACCGCTTGTCTTGAGATATGAGTTCAGTAAAAGATCGGATAAAATGATCTTTATATCCCTGACTCCCTGACGCACCCTTTCTATATCCATTCCTTCATCGGGGTCCAGATCAAACACCATCATATCGGGTTTTTCAAGATTGTCCACGCGGCTTCCCCAAGTATGAAATTCTAATGTACCCATCTGGGCTTCTGATATAAGACCGGATTTGTTTTCAATATAAAAATATTCCTCGGAATCCTCGGAATCCTTTGATATAGGAAGTGTGGCTATCCCTTTGAGTTTTGATCCGGGATGTTTCTTATAAAAGCAGGTTTGATTTACTCCTTTTGGGCAACGCACAATGCTTAAGATTCTGTGTCCGACAAAGGTCAACATTTTCTCCGACACCTTTTCGTAATATCTTATTACATCAATCTTCGTAATCTCCGGGTCTTCAAATATAACCTTATCCGGGCTTGTAACCTTTATCCCATCGATAATGATATTACTATTGTTTTCATTAGATTCCATAGACTTTTCTGATTCTTCGGCCACCGATTCTTTTTTTATATCCTTT
>CAYUZC010000405.1:0-1664 GCA_964449525.1 uncultured Ruminiclostridium sp. | reverse complement strand
TGTTTACAGGCCCGGGATGCATCCACACAGCATTGGGTTTAGCTCCTTTTATATTTTCAGGATTAATCCCAAAAAATCTTGAATATTCATTTGTCGTAGGAAACAGGCACTTCTTTTGTCTTTCAAGTTGAACCCTTAAGCCCATAACTACATCGCAATCAGTTACCGCATCCTCAATATTGGGAAATATCTTTGCACCCAAATTCTCAATTTTTACTGGCATAAGCGTCGAGGGAGCAAACAAGTTGACCTGAGCTCCCATTTTAGTGAGTCCTATGATATTGCTTCTGGCAACTCTGCTATGGTATATATCCCCGATTATTGCCACTCTAAGGCCTTTTAACGTACCAAAGTATTCCTGCATTGTCATCATATCTAAAAGAGCCTGTGTCGGATGCTCGTGCATTCCGTCTCCGGCGTTTATAACTGAAGCCTTTATGTTCCTGGCCAGAAGATGTGGCGCACCTGACTGATTGTGCCTTATTATCACTATATCAGTCCCCATAGCTTCAAGTGTCTTTCCGGTATCAATGAGAGTTTCACCCTTTGCGATACTACTTGATGCTACAGAAATATTAACCGCCTGTGCTCCCATGTATTTGGCGGCCAGTTCGAATGATACTCTTGTGCGGGTACTGTTTTCATAAAACAAACTGACAACTGATCTGCCTTGAAGATAATTTACTCTTTTCATGGAGCTATTTACGATTTTTTTCATTTCTTTTGCGGTTTCAAGAATAAATGTGATTTCGTCTGCTCCTATGTTCTCTAATCCCAATAAATCCTTTGAGCTAAGCCTCATCTTTTTTCCGCCTTTCCATATTCTCAGGGGTTAAATAACCAAGCTTTTCCAAACACGCACATAAAAAAATAGTAAGACCTAAATCTTACTATTTCTAAAAACAAAAATTTCTCTACTTGATTCATTTGTTGAAAGGAAAAGAAGTATTGACCCGAAATCCACTGTCGGTACATGGTATAAGCTTTTATATTTTTTTATATCGTACGGCATATACTTTTCCTTTCAAGGTATTTTTAATATACTATCACAGTAAAAATTTCTTGTCTACAAGTAAATTAAATATTTTACTGATTATTAATCAGGTCAAGTCAGACACGATGGAACAGTGTTTCCTGTTATATTTTACAATAAAATAGAGCTATCATGCGAATAGCTCTATCTTTCAATCATTTTATAAATATTCGATTAATGTCAATACCGACTAATATCAAAAATTCATATCAAAATTAAAATTATTGAATTCCTCCGGAACTAAATCCATGATATAATCACCTAATACAATTGCGCATATAACAACAATAAGAATCACAATAATCGTCATTATCAGAGTAGCTTTAGCATAATTCTTCAATGAGCGTGCTTTGGGTTTTCCAAAAGCCCATATAAAAAGAAGAACTATATAGAACAAAGCAAATACAAAGAACGCAATACTAACAGGTGTAAGATTATCTAAGCTTGTCAGTGTTGCAACAATTGCCAATATAGTATAGAGAACCCCAAACGTAAACGGTATAATATTAAGAAATATTATCCCGATCCACGCACCGAATGATACTGTTTTACTCTGTTTATCGTTCGTAGCTAACTCTTGAGTTGTTTGCGGTGCATATACAGGAGCTGCAGGCGGTGCCTGATATGTAGG
>CAYUZC010000404.1:0-1674 GCA_964449525.1 uncultured Ruminiclostridium sp. | reverse complement strand
TATTAACTATTTTCAGTGCATTAGTAAGCCCAGCCAGTGTAACAACTGCCGTACCATGCTGATCATCATGGAAAATCGGAATATCGCACTTTTCCTTCAGCTTTTTTTCTATCTCAAAACATCTCGGAGCGGCAATATCCTCAAGGTTAACTCCCCCAAAGCTGCCACTTATCAAATATATTGTATCGACAATTTCATCAACATCTTTTGATTTAATGCACAGAGGAAATGCATCTACATTACCAAACTTCTTGAATAATACACATTTGCCCTCCATAACCGGCATACTTGCCTCAGGCCCGATATCTCCCAAGCCAAGAACAGCGGTACCGTCTGTAACAACCAGACATAAATTATGACGTCTTGTCAACTCGTAGCTTAAGTTTACATCCTTTTGAATTTCCAGACACGGCTCTGCCACACCTGGCGTATAAGCAAGGGATAAATTTTCTTTACTTTCTACGGGAACAGTTGCGATTACTTCGATTTTTCCCTTCCACTCCTTGTGTAACCTCAATGACTCTTTTGCATAATCCATAATCCACCTCATATTTTTTCAAATGGGAATATGTGAGGCAGCCCTAAACTATCGCGCACTGCGATAATCTCTTTTTGTACTGCTTCACCGACAGGAACGCCTTTGTCTTTTCGATCAAGCCACATAAGATATTCCTTTTCTCCTGCTGTATAGATGCGCCCCTGCTCCGGCGCTTTTCTTGACTCTCTAAGCTGACGCAGAATATCTCCTGTTATTTTTTTAAAGCTATCCAAACCCATAAAGGCCTCCGGATTTATAACAAGGAAAAAGTGCCCCAGATGATACGGCATTTTCTTACCTTCTTCATCAAAACCGGTAAGTAGTTTAAGGAAGCTCCCCGCCTGCAGTGAAGCTGAAAGCACCTCAACCACCGTAGCATATCCATATCCCTTATAACCGCCCATTTCATCCCCTATTCCTCCTAAAGGAGCAAGAGCTGCTTTTCCTGAGGACAAATCCTTTAAGATTTGCTCGCTGTTAACCATGGCTGAACCGTCCTCACCGATAACCATACCTTTAGGAGTATCCATTTTGTTACGGGCATAGTACTCAATCTTGCCACGCTGGCTTATGGATGTAGCACAATCAAGTACAAAGGGGAACTCCTCATCTGTAGGGAATCCTACAGTGAGAGGATTGGTCCCTAGCATATTTTCAACACCGAAAGTCGGAGCTATTGACGGACGTGCGTTGGTTCCTGTGATTCCAATCATACCATTTTCTGTAGCCATTGTCACCCAATATCCTGCTATTCCGTAGTGGGTTGAATTTCTGACGGCAACCATACTTAAACCATATTTTTTAGCCTTTTCTATTGCCATTTTCATCGCTTTATGGCTAACTACCATGCCCATTCCGTCGTTTGCATCAAGAACAGCGGTTGTCTCGGTTTCTTTAAGGATATCTATTTTGGTTATTGGTTTTTGAATACCATCTACAATTCGATCGATATAAATTGGCTTAAACCTATTACATCCGTGACTTTCAATGCCTCTACGATCACTTTCCAGCAACACATCGGCACATATTTCTGCATCCTCTCTAGGCACTCCATATCCAATAAAAGCATCAATCAAAAAAGAGTTCATCAATTCCCAGGACACATAAGGTCTTGTTTCCATTTAGTTTTCCTCCCA
>CAYUZC010000403.1:0-1686 GCA_964449525.1 uncultured Ruminiclostridium sp. | reverse complement strand
TTTAATATTTCATCATATTTATGGCCATTTCGAGCAAATCCTTTTGCGCCTTCCTGGCTCATTCCTATAGCATGTCCCCATCCTGTACCAGTCAAAACAAAGGTGCCGTCTGAAACCTCACCGTTTATTATTGCTGAATTTCCCGATCCCATAAATTTAACCGGGCCGGCCCCGGATAAAATATCATAAATTCCTGAAGAGGTCACTGCTTTTTTTCCGTATACATTTAGGGTAGATACTCCTTCTGAGGAAACTACTGATGATGTACCGGATGAGGCACCCGAACCTGATGAATTTATAGTGAACATACGACTCGGGAGATATCCCCCGTTTTCTCCGAGAATAATACGTATATCCTCGTAGCTATACGTAATTGAACTGTTCGTTCCAACTATTCTAAGTTTATTGACTCTTCCTGCGGGTGTGTATTCATCGACAACCATTGTTACTATATCGCCTATTTCAACATCGCTTACAAAAAGCTTCATCTTAATATCGGCAGCTGTAAATGTTCTTGACCAATTATAATTATATGAGTTTTGCGCTTCGTATGGATCGTCTACACTCTTCAAATATGGAACATTAGAACCCCAAACATTAATATTATCTTCAGTCATTCCTCCGCTTGAACTAAAATAATGCATAGATGCCAGACTTCCATTATATAAGACTTTTTTACCTTTTGTTTCATCCACTGCTTGATTAGTAGATGCCTTCTCATCATTATAACCGCCGTAAACCTGTGAGGAAACAGTATTAACAACATCAAAGTCCCACTTTTTATAGCTTCTCATCGACCTGTATGCAAATGTTCTGGCAGCCACTGCCTGTGCTTTTAGCGCTTCAATTGGAGCATATGATTCTATCTCTCTTGGTACAACTCCGTATAAGTATTCCTCTAGATTAACATTATTAATTACAGTCATATCACTACCCGAAAAACGTCTAAACTCAATTTCGCCACGATATTGTTTGCTGTTAACTGAGATCAATTTAGGTGAATTCTTATCATTGGCACGTACTGTAAGTTTAACATCTGTGGCACCAAAAACAAGGAGTGGTTCAAAGTTGCTGTTGTATACAATTATTCGTGAATCAGATTTTTCCAATACCGTTAACGGAATACTCCCCAGCTTAGCAGTAAGGTTTGGTATATCCGCATTAGCTTTGGCAGAATCAGAATAGAATCCGGTACAAACCGACCAACCATCTTCAAAAATAGGGTATGATATAACCCCAGCTGTCTTGTATTCACTACATAAATTTTGAGCAGACGCTAAATCCGGCACCTTGTTTCCAATCTGAACATGATATGGTCCATAGGTTTCTCCTGCAAATGGAATGCCTTCATTAGGATTATACTCAGAAATCACTCCGGAGGATGATTTTATAAAGTGTGCATCTTTCCTGAAGATTGATTGTACCCCGCCTTTTTCAGTGAGTAAAGTAATAAACTTACTATCCTTATAATAGCCTATTTCAAGACCGGACTCTGTTACTAATGCAACATTGGAGGCCGAACCGCTCCCAAAATAAAGTCCAACTCTGATTTCCTCTGGATATGTCTGCGCTAATACCCCGTTTCCTGAATAAGACAAAAAAACAAGACTTAGAACAATTATTACGGCAACACAACGCCATGATTTTTTTGGCATAAGCATACCTCGCTATATTTTTCTTTAGTGG
>CAYUZC010000402.1:0-1697 GCA_964449525.1 uncultured Ruminiclostridium sp. | reverse complement strand
CTCCACATCTGTTTATATGTGCTTTACCAGTCTATGACCAGCATGCTTAAATATTGTAACACGGGCCTTTAGTTGAGTCAAGCGGTTTTGCGAAGGTATTGTGAAGGTATAAAACGGTTTCCGGTACCGGGATAAAACCATGCACTGCATACCGTGTTGCTTTTTGCTAAATGTACAAAAAAGAAACAGCTTGCTCATAACCGCAACATAGAGTATCTCCACATTAAGGGGAGATTCCCGCTCGGTTATTTTATGCCAGCTGTTTCTATATCTATATAAAAGGAGGGGTGGGTTATAAAAATAAGTTAAATGGCTGGTGAAGCAATTACTAATATTTATAACGCCTCGTCTCCTTCGGTGTCATAAGGCCAGTCGATAATTCCGCCGAGATCAAAGACCTTGGTATAGCCCATGTCAATAAGCGTCTTTGCTGCACTTCTGCTTCTGTTTCCGCTTCTACAGTAGATTATTACCGTGGTATCTTTATCGGGCACTACAGTAGCGATCTTGTCTTTTATCTCATAATCGGGTATAAGCACACTGCCGGGAATACGAACCACCCGGAATTCCTCGGGGGTGCGAACATCTATGAGAACAGCCTTGCTGTCGCCCTTTATAACATCCACTGCATCCTTGGGAGAAATATTTGTATAGCTGATGGTTTTCGCGCAGGCCGTAAATGAAAGCAGAGATATGCTGCATAATCCTAGTAATAATTTTTTCATTCTATTCATATAATTCCACCTTTCCGGTTATTTCATCTTTAATAAGAATAATTTGCATGTACAACTCTTGTTATATATTATAATCTGTCCAATTTTTTTAAAAGTGATTATGTTACATTAGATTTTCATATGATTTAGAATTTTATATGAATCCTGCTTTCATTTTCATGAGATCATAAGATTTTTTAATTATAGCTTTCAATGCATATCTGATATGAGTATGAAAAATATTTGGAGATTGAAAATTTTTATTGACACAAAAGCTTTACTAGGAATATACTTATTATTGTAGGATGGTAGTATGGTATATTGGTATAATAATATGTTACAATTGTACTGTTATTTTGATAGTACATTTTGATATATTATCGGAGACCCTCCTACGGGTTTTTTTTATTGCTTTTTTTAAGGAGGGTTTTTTAGTGAAGGAGTATGGTATTAACAAATGGTCGATTCCAATCAGAGTACTTATTGTTTTAGCATTATTAGCATTTATTACAATTCAAGCGGGTTGCGTCAGTTCCGTATCAGCAGATAATGTTGAAAAAATTGAGCTGAAGCTGGCTCATTTCTTTCCCGCCACACACCCGGCTGAAACACAATTGGTTCAAGGCTGGGCGAAAGCTGTTAACGAAGCGACAAACGGAAGAGTTGTCATCACAAGTTATCCGGGAGAAACATTGTTTAAAGCTGCCGACATATATGACAATGTTGTTGAAGGTGCGGCGGATATCGGTCTTTCATGCTTTTCCTACAACATTGGCCGTTTCCCTGAAATGGAGGCTTTCGAGCAACCCGGTATCGTCTATGATAATTCGAAGGTTGCCAGTAAGGTTGCTTGGGAAGGGCTCAAGGAACTCAATCCAAAGTGTGTTCAGGATACCAAAATGATGATGGTTATTGCCACAGGACCCGGCGATTTATTTACTAAAACTCCTGTAAGCAAGCTTGAGGATATAAAAGGAATGCAGA
>CAYUZC010000401.1:0-1699 GCA_964449525.1 uncultured Ruminiclostridium sp. | reverse complement strand
CTATTGTGGGTTCAGCCGATGAGATGACGCCAAAGCTTATTAAAGGGGATTTAGATATAGCCGCAGTACCCGCTAACCTTGCCTCGGTTTTATATAACAATACTGATAAGAAGGTTAAGCTTCTTGCAGTCAATACCCTTGGCGTAGTGTATATTGTTGAAAAAGGTGATGCGATAAAGTCTTTTACCGATCTTAAGGGCAAGACAATTTACGCCACCGGAAAAGGCTCGACACCTGAATATGCGTTAAGATATCTTCTTTCGGAGCATGGTATTGATCCGGACAAGGATGTAGACATTCAGTGGAAGAGTGAACCTAACGAGGTTGTAGCTTTGCTAAAGAATAGCCAAAGCGGTATTGCAATGATGCCCCAGCCTTTTGTAACAATTGCCCAGACGCAGGTTGAAGGGTTACACATAGCCGTAGATCTTACAAAAGTTTGGGAAGAATTAGATAACGGTAGTGCGTTAATAACGGGTGTGGTTGTAGTGAGAAGTGATTTTGCTGAGAAACATCCTGAGCAGATTGCCGCATTTTTAGAAGAATACAGAGAGTCTACTGGATATGTTAACGCTAATATTCCTGAGGCAGCACAGCTGATAGAAAAGTTTAACATATTTAAAGCTGCAATTGCCCAAAAGGCCATACCATATTGCAATATCACCTTTATGGAAGGTGAAGAAATGAAAAATACAATTAAGGGATATCTTAATGTTCTATTTGAACAGAATCCTAAATCCATAGGGGGAAAAATACCTGAAGATGACTTCTATTACATCAAATAAGAAACGAATCGAAAAATTAGCCTCTGTGGCTTTTGCTCTAGCTGTATGGCAGGTAAGTGCCATGTTGATTGGTGAAAGCTTACTACTTGTTACCCCAATAGCTGTTGTAAAGAGGCTTTTTAGTCTCTTTGCAGAGGCTGACTTTTTTACCTCAGTGGGATATTCTTTCCTGCGCATAGTGGCAGGGTTTCTCATGGGACTTGTGATAGGGAGCCTAATGGCTTCCATTGCAGCTAAATTTCATATTGCAGAGATTATGTTCCGGCCCTTTATTTCCACAATAAAATCTGTACCGGTAGCATCCTTTATTATTCTGTGCCTTATTTGGCTCAGTATGGGTACGCTTTCATCATTTATAAGCTTTCTTATGGTGCTCCCCATAATATACATCAGGGAATTAAAAGCACTGATAAAAAGCTTCTTGAGATGGCAGAAGTTTTCCGTGTAGGTTTGTTTAGAAGGATAGTATTTATTTACCTGCCTCAGCTTAAACCATATCTTATATCGGCTTGCAGCGTGGCCATGGGGCTGGCCTGGAAATCCGGCATTGCGGCGGAGGTTATTGGAGTTTCCAATGGTTCCATAGGTGAGAAGCTGTATGAGGCAAAAATCTATTACACTACTGCAGATTTGTTTGCATGGACACTTATTATTGTAGTATTGAGTATATCCTTTGAGAAGATGTTTCTATACGGTATAAAAAAGTTATTTGCAAGATTGGAGAGATTATAATATGAGTATTGTAATTTCCGAGCTTTCAAAAAGCTTTGGTGAAAATATTGTACTTAGCGATTTTAGTGCCAATATTTTAGAGCATAAGACGACCTTTATTATGGGCCCCTCAGGCTGCGGCAAAACAACGCTTATAAATATTCTTATGGGGCTGATTAAAGAAGACAGCGGTATCACAACCG
>CAYUZC010000400.1:0-1703 GCA_964449525.1 uncultured Ruminiclostridium sp. | reverse complement strand
TTATTTACCAGTTCCTTAAGCTGTTTTGATGTATAAGTAAAGCAGTTTGGCGCAAGAAGTCTTTCCTCATAAAGCTCCCTGCAATAAATAAGTCCTTGTCGGAAAGCACCTTCTGTTGAAGTACACCTTAAATTTCCCTGCTGATCTATGTACATTCTAGCATTAATGGGATTGTTATAAGCAAAGGCATTTAGAAGATAATTATAGCTTTGCAGTGAATAAGATAATTCGCAGCTTATAAGCGGTAATTCATCCTTTTTACCATTGCCATTGGGGTCATTATCACGAAATGCTATTAATACATCCTTGAATTCATCGGTTGTTTTCGGAATCTGCAAGTCTAACTGCTTTAACCATCCTGTATTGATCCATAGCACCTGCATATTCTGTGATTTTCTGGCCGTATCCATATTGGGCATATAATAAAATGCTCCATTATTTCCCATTCGATCATACAGTCTATATGATTCATATTGTTTCATTATTTGATATAATCTGCTGCCTTCTGATATATAATTTGATAAATCAAGGATTAATCCATCATCACCGTAAGAAATCAACTCATCAATTGAAAGTATTTCTTCTCCCTCCGGCATAAAAACCGCATCAATATTATTGCTTTCGGATTTTAGCATAGTATGGAGGTACTCCCTTTCATAGCCGTCTGATATATATTCAAATTGAATATCATATCCGGTATGCTCCTCCAACCAAAGCGTGTAATAATTTGTATTAAAATCTTGAACCTTATCATTCTGAATAACCGCAATCGAAACTGTTAGTTTTGATTCATCACTTCTTTTTCTTAATCCAAATAAGAATATTAAAAAGCAGATTGCAATGAAAGCACAAAAAAAAGAAACATAAATCCATCTTCGTTTTAAATAAGTTTTCCCTTCTTTTCCTATTTTCATTGAGGCTCCCTCCGCTTTTTTCCTATCTGACTCTTCTAACGAGTTTTTTCGGACTTATACTGGCTCGGGGCTACTCCATAATACCCCTTAAAAACTTTGTTAAAATAGAAATAGTCCTTATATCCGCATCCCAATGCAATGCTTTTTAGCGAATAATCACTTGATACTATTAGCTTTACTGCATATTCCATACGAACCTGAGTCACAAAGCGGGTTAGTGTTGTATTATAATGCTTGGCAAATAGGTTGCAAATATACCCGGCACTAAATCCAAAATTCTTTGCCAATTGTTCTAAAGTAAATTTATCATAAAAATTACTTCTTACATACTCCACTAATTCATTAAATACCGGATTAGCATTCTCCTCATCCATATCAGCTTGCATAGGATATTTATTTGAGAGCTTTCCCGCCAGTTTTTCCAACACCAGCTGTACCTCGGGCAACTGTAAGGGTTTCAAAAGGTAATCAAACCCCTCCTGCTGAAAGAAAGTTCTGGCGTCTTCAAAAGTCCCATATGCACTTAACATTACAAATTCCGTATCCAGACCGTTTTCTCTAACGGTTCGCATGAATGTATGGCCATCCAAATTGGGCATTCTTAAATCTGTGAATACAACATTTGGCTTCAAATCCAGTACCCGCTCTACTGCTTTCACAGGATCGGTCTCTATTCCAATTACCTCAAATCCATTATCCATCCATGGAACCGTATCGGCAATCTGTTTAATAATTAATTCTTCATCATCTACCAAGAATACTTTATACATCAGAACCTCTCATTCTTTT
>CAYUZC010000399.1:0-1707 GCA_964449525.1 uncultured Ruminiclostridium sp. | reverse complement strand
AAATAATCTTGTGACCGAGAAAAATGCAATCAATAAAATCTGGGCAGTCCGAGAAAAACAGTTGGAGAATGTAATAAATACTTCCATTGCGATAACGGGAAGTGTTGACTATATCCTCGGACATAACGTGAATAATGAATTAAATAAAATTGCGGAAGTAACCAGCACTGGTCTGGTAGAAGGAGTAAAGCATGAGCAGATATGCTGAAAGAAATATGTCAGAAGAAATTGGTGAAAAGATTAAAAAAGCCAGAAAAGAAAAGAAATTGAGTCTTGCAGAGCTTGGCAGTATGGTCAATGTCTCAACGTCGTATATATGTCGAATTGAGAACGGTGACCGTAACTGTGTTTCATTAAATATACTGAAGCAGATAGCTGCTGCTCTGGAAATCGATTTTGGCGAACTTATCGAGGTTGATACGATAAAAAAGGATACAGAATGGAAAAAGTTTGTTGTTGAGATTTTTCAAAAAACCTTCAAGTCGAGTTTGACTGAAAGTCAAAAATTGGAGCAGATTAAAATCATTGTAGAATCTTTAGAGAAGGCAAGGGAAAAAGACCTGTCTCAGTTCATACTCACATAATAGGATATAAAGTTTTATAAATAACATTAAGCAATATCGCTCCATTAATAGGGAGCGGTATTGCTTAAAATTTGCTTGTTACTCTCGTTTTTATCCCAAGTATTGATATAGAACATGCTCGAACACAAAGTCTATTATAAAGCCTCTAAAGGAGGATAGGTAGAGATAGATTATAAGAATTTAGTATGAGGAGGTGATTGGTCTGCCGGAAAAGGATACACGTAAAATTGGCATATATGCCAGAAAGTCAAAAATAACTGAAACGGGTAAGAGTATTGAGAATCAGATTACTAAATGCAAGAGTCTTGCGAGTCTTAAATTTGATGCATCCGATGATGATATTATCGTTTACCAGGATGAAGGATTATCAGGTTTTTACTCGGATCGGCCTTCATATGTAAGAATGCTTAATGATATAAAAAACAACAAGCTACAGGCAGTTATATGCTATAAGTTTGATCGTATATCCCGGCGTACCATAGACCTTCTAAATTTAGTTGAACAACTGAGATTAAAAAAGGTTTCATTTGTCTCCTGTACCGATGATGTAGATACAAGCAGCAAAACCGGCAAAATCATCATGTCATTGCTTGCGTCGATTGCTGAATTTGAAAGAGATATTATTGCAGAACGTATTACAGACAATCTATATGAATTGGCCAAAGAGGGTAGGTGGCTGGGAGGAATAACGCCAACAGGTTTTGTATCTAAAAAAACCTATATTACCTCTGGTGGAAGGAAAACATCAGTAAATCATCTTGAGCCGTTATTTGAAGAATTGGATATTGTTAAGTCTATATTTAAAATGTTTCTTGAAAAGAGAAGTATACAGGGTGTCGTTAATCACATGAAAAATTCGGGCATTAAGACAAAGAATGGGTTGAAACATACCAGAACAAGTATTAAGGATATATTGACTAATCCTGTCTATGCCATTGCTGACGAAGAAACATACTTATATTTTAAATCCTTTGATGTGCAAATCTATGCTGAACACTCGGATTTTAATAGTGTCAATGGGCTTATGATTTATAACAAAACCGAACAGAGCAAGGAACTGAAGGATGATAGTACAGCAGTTCTTCCTAAGTACATTCAGAAAACAGAAAAAAAAGAAATCAAG
>CAYUZC010000398.1:0-1715 GCA_964449525.1 uncultured Ruminiclostridium sp. | reverse complement strand
TTGGATTATAGCGTAAATGCCATACAATAATGCGGCACTTGTTCCCATCGCAATTAACGAATCCATATTAGGCTCACGCATAATAAGCCTGCTAAAACCCACAGTATAAAATTTATAACCAGCTATAATCGAAGGTATAACTAAAACCAGCTGAACAAGACCGAAATTCAAAGGATGCATATGGGGTGATATTATTTCAGGTATAGGTAATCCCATCATGTGGCCCATAGAAATATAGAATAGGGGTATAGTAAATATAATGGAAATAATAAATTTTTTCCAAAGTGTCTTGACTTCATTTTCCCTACGCTCTCTTTCATAATCGGCCTGTTCCCCTGTTTCAATTTCTAGAGCCTTATACCCTGCTCTTGCAACGATATCCTTTATTTGCGAAATTCTAACTTTTGAAGTGTCATATACTATCCTTGCTTTTTCGGTAGCAAGATTCACACTAACATCATTTATGCCTTCAAGCTTTCCAATTGCACGTTCAACAGCTTTTACACAGGCTGCGCAGGTCATGCCCGATATGGGTAACAAAATCTCCCGTTTATTCTCACTTTTTTCCTGTATACCATAGCCTGCTTTTACAACAGATTCTTTGATTTTCTCCATATTTGTTTTTGTATCATCAAATTCAACCGTAAGTTTTTCGGTTGCAATATTTATATTTGCATTACTTATACCATCAACCTTGCGTACACTTCTTTCAACAGCATTCGCACAGGAGGCACAAGTCATGCCTGTAATACCTAATGTCTCTTTTGTCATATTTACACCGCCTTTTGCTGCTCTGTTATTTAACGTATTTATCAATTAAATAAATAATTTCATCCACCTTTTGGTTTCCTGCAACCTCACCTTCGGTAAAGGCTTGCCTCACACAATGCTTTATATGTTGATCAATGATTTTTAAATTTGATTTTTTAAGTAACGCCTGAACTGAAAGGATTTGTTTGGATATATCCACGCAATATCTGTCATCTTCCAGCATTTTAATTATGCCCTCTATTTGACCTTTTGCGGTTTTCAAAAGATTCATAACCGGCTTTTTATCAACACTCTCCATTTTCTGTCGGTCCCCTTCCCTTTTCTTACCCGACCCCATGCCGGGTGGGGTATATCTTTATTATATTCAATCTCTATCATTTGTCAAGCAAACAAGAATTATTATTTAAAAAAGCTGCCCAATTTTATTGACAGCCTGAGAAATATATTAAATTAGATTATAGAATTGTACTTTGAAATCCTAAAAGAAGAAATTACAAACTGAACATGGTCAAATCCAATCATGTTAATATGTATTTCCCTACTATTCGAGTGATTGCCCCACCACCGAAAAGAACCCGTTTGCTATCATCCGAACCAAGTTTTGTTTTTAACTGTACAACATTGTATCTATCTTTTATTCCATTTTGTTCGATGGTTAACGACTCTCCGTTCCATAAGTTATCCTTTAGTAAATAGTAACCAAATGCCGAATTACCTGAACCTGTTGCAGAGTCTTCCAAATAGCCAAATGTCGGTGCAAATACCCTTGTCCTGAAATCACATTCCTTACTATAAGTTTCATTACAAAATACTTCAATGATATCTACAGCATTCTTAACGCAAAAATCCTTTAAAGTATCAAGATCAGGATTGATATTAAGTATTGATTTTAAAGAATTAATCGGAATTATTAAGGTTTCTAATCCTGCATTGACAATTGATAT
>CAYUZC010000397.1:0-1727 GCA_964449525.1 uncultured Ruminiclostridium sp. | reverse complement strand
CTATATTTTTAAGCTCATTATATACATCCTCCATTGAAGCTTTATTATTTAAGTCGGGATTAAAAGCATAATTTATATCAAAATTGGCTTCATCGAGCACAACCGATACACTTTGGGTAAGATAAGCCGAAAAGCTAGAGGCCGAGATAAAGAGCACAACGCTCAAAAACAGGGATATTACAGTTGCTCTGTATCTCTTTCTGCTCCTTTTAAAATTCTTTTTTGCAATCATCCCCTCCACTCCGAACAGCTTGTATGAAAGTTTGGAGGTTCTGATCTTCCTGGCCTTGATATTTATATCCTTGGACATTCGTATAGCATCAATAGCCGATACTTTAAAGGCTCGACGTGCAGGGATATATGCTGAAATCATAACGGTAATAAGCCCTATTACCATGGCGGCAACAG
This sequence comes from uncultured Ruminiclostridium sp., assembly GCA_964449525.1. Taxonomy (GTDB): domain Bacteria; phylum Bacillota; class Clostridia; order DSM-8532; family DSM-8532; genus DTU059. The sequence goes on along the minus strand of CAYUZC010000397.1, from coordinate 1,319 downwards.
CTGCCTCCCATGAAACATACAAGCTAAATGCCGTGTCTATACCTTCTCCTAACAATGAAGCAAATATATCATCAACAAAATTGAAAGTTAGGCCAATCCCGAAAATACCCGCTAACAAGCCCAGAGGAATACCTATTATGCTTAAGAAAAAGGCTTCAAAGAGCACGCTTCTCTTCATCTGCCGTCTGGTGGCACCAATAGATGACAAAAGACCAAACTGCTTTGTCCTCTCACTTACCGAGATGGAAAATGCATTGTATATCAAAGATATAGAGCCAAACATAATTATACCTATTAACACTGCCGCAAGACTGTATAATACAGAATTAAAGCTTCGCTCATTAGAGCTACCTGTATAGCGGAGTAAGTTGTGGTTAATATTATAGTCGCTTCCAGGAAAGGTTCGTTCCATGAAAGAATAGATTTCTTTGGCTTTTATAATTTTAATATATGCGTCAAAGCTGTACGTATCTGTATCATCAGCTACCGTCAGGGCTGTATATCCGGGAGCGGCATAGTTTTCAAAGCCCGGCCTTTCACAAAAGCCCACCACTGTATAAGTTCGTTCTTCTCTTTTTAAAAGCTCCTCTTTTCCTCCTTCGTCTTCGTGCAAAAAAGGATTATTTTGATTTAATTGAGAATTCTCCGATATCCTTTCCCCTATTTCCAGTGTTATGGTATCACCTATGGAGAAAGTCGCTCCACCGTTAAACTTTAAATGTTCGGGCAAAATTATTTCTGACGGGCCAGAAGGAAGCCTTCCCTCAATCAGATCCATCGGCATTTTATCGGCAAAAACACCATCAATGCCTCCAATAAAGAGATAAGGCTTATACTCGTTTTTTGAATCCTCTAAAAGGGAATATCCGATATTCTGAAGACTGGTTATTTGACTAACCTCATGACTATTTTTAACTTCCTTCAGTTTTTGGTCCGAAATACTGTAGGCAACACCATACCAATCCCCGGACTGTTCAATTTCCATATTCACTAAAAAGTTTTGAAGACTTGATATTCCTGTTGTTACGGCAGTTATCATTGATACCGATAGAATGATACCGATTATAGTGACAAAGGTACGAACCTTATTCTTACCTAAAGTATTCAAAGTGACTTTATTGATAATATTCATTTCCTAATCACCTCATCGCGGATGATCTTTCCATCCTCCAAGGCCATAATTCTGTCTGCTTGAAGTGCAATATTTTCATCGTGGGTGATTATTATCAAAGTCTGTCCGAATTTCTGGTTAGAAAGCTTCAATAGCTCCACAATTTCCTGTGAGTTTTTTGAATCGAGATTGCCGGTAGGCTCATCTG
>CAYUZC010000396.1:0-1730 GCA_964449525.1 uncultured Ruminiclostridium sp. | reverse complement strand
ATAAATCAAAGGGTAGTAGTAACTGTGGATTTGTATACAATCCGGAGACTTATCTTTATGATAGGTTCAGAATGGGAAAACCTCATATGGAACGTAATACAAATGATCAGGCTAAGACTACCAACATAATTGTCATAAAAATGTCCTCTCCGGTAATCAAAGGCGATACTTACGGCCGGAGAAACCTATTAAATATTGGATCCGGAGAAGGCTTTTATATTACTGGGGGCAAGTCAATCCCTATAAAATGGTCAAAGACAGCAAGGGATGCCCAAACAGAGTATACCACTGCTGATGGAAAACCACTTGTTCTTAACCGCGGACAAACATGGATAGAGATAGTGCAAAAGCTTGAATATGCTACAATAAAGTAAACAAAGCGAAATTAAAAATATTAAAAAGGGCTTTCTTAAGTTTAATCTTGAGAAAGCCTCTTTAAGTTTATAACTGATATTAAAAATTGAGACACCCTTTTTTGTTTTATTTAGGTTGCCTTAATTATTAAGCTTACTAATTTTCGTGCTGCCGCTGACATTGAGACACTCTTTAAAAAGCAAAACCCTATAGACCTTTTAGGGATTTCATCAGTTAGTTTCAATTTGAAGAGGTCTCCCTTGTTAAGATAATCTTTTGAAAACTCTTCAATTACACAGGAGATACCAAAATTATATTTTGCAAATTCAAGTAGCAATTCATGAGAACCCAGTTCAATTTCAGGTTGTATTTTTATGCCGTTAGACAAAAAATATTTTTCAACATATTGTCTGGAGTTTGATTTACCTTCGAGAAAAATCATTGGATATTGGGTAAGCTCTTCTAGGCTTATATTGCTCTGGCAAAGGCTTTTATATTTTTCTCCGCATACAAAGATATCATGAACATCAGAACATTTTTGAATATCAAGTGCAGAATCTTTAACGGGGAGATTGCACAGGGCTATGTCGATTTCGCCTGATTTTAATAAGTTTAATAATTCCAAGGTTGTTCTGTTAATAATCTTCAATTTAATATTGGGTGAGTTACTGTGGAATTCCTCTAAATATGGTAGAAGAAAGTAGCGTGAGATGGTATCACCAACACCGATTTTCATTTCACCCGTAAGTAAATCTAATGATTCGGAGAGCTTTTTTTCGCCCAATTCAATCAGATTAATAGCCGAGTTGATGTATTCGTAAAGGAGCTGACCATCGGTTGTAAGAATGACACCCTTTGATGTTCTGGTAAACAACCTTGTGCCAAGCTCTTTCTCCATATTCAATATTGTCTGGCTGACGGCAGGTTGGGTAGTATAAAGGGTTTTCGCCGCCTTAGAAAAACTTTGGTCTTTTGCCACCTGACTAAAAACCCGATAATTATCCAACTTTAAAATCATATAACTACACCTTATATCTAATATTAATAGCATTGATTTTACTTATATCATATTTGTCTGTATAATACAACTGTAGTTCATGTGTTTGGAGGATATTGCAACGTGGAAAGAATTTTAGGTACTATTTCGAGGGGTATTCGAACTCCGATAATCAAGCAAGGGGATGATGTAGCACTAATTGCTTCGGAAACTCTATTAAAAGCATCCGAGCAGGAGGCATTCGCAATAAGGGACCGAGATGTTATAGCTGTTACCGAATCAGTGGTTGCCAGAGCGCAAGGTAATTATGCACATATTGATGCAATAGCCAAAGATATAAAAGATAAATTTGGGAACGATACTCAGGGAGTAATTTTTC
>CAYUZC010000395.1:1252-1742 GCA_964449525.1 uncultured Ruminiclostridium sp. | reverse complement strand
ACTATCAAAAAAAACAAGAGCTCAAAAGCGTCAAAGCTTATTGAGGAGATAAAGAATTACATAAGCAAAAACTTTCAAAATGATGAACTTAATATCGATGAGATAGCTAAAAACCTATTCATTAATTATGCTCACCTATGTTTTATTTTTAAAAGAGATACCGGGGTTACCATAAATGAATATTTGACTGAATTCAGAATCAAAAAAGCAAAAGATTATTTTGATAGCGGAGACACTCTTATTCTTGATGTTGCCGGCAGGGTTGGGTATGCGGATGCAAATTATTTCGGGAAATGTTTTAAGAAATTTTACGGATTACCGCCCAGCAGATACATAGAAAACATTAGCCATAAATAATATTTTAGTAACTTAATCTTAATATTACCAGCCTGTTTTTTTACATATATATTTTGCTTAATATATACATATTGGATAAAAAATCTAAAGATTTACGATATGCTTTTCTATATATCCTATGATTTTCCTTGTT
>CAYUZC010000395.1:0-1242 GCA_964449525.1 uncultured Ruminiclostridium sp. | reverse complement strand
TAGAAAACATTAGCCAAAAATAATATTTCAGTAACTTAGTCTTAATATACCAGCCTTTTTTGCACTGGTTTTTTGCTTAATATATACATATTATATAAAAAATCTATAGATAAAAGGCAAACTTTTCTATTAAATCCTATTATTTTCCTTGTTGACTGAGAATATTCCCTTTAATGAGAAAAAGCTGAGTTATACAATAAACATACCGGTAAAAAAATCTTTCGAAAGGTTTTAAATTTAATCAGTTTATCAAGGAGGATGTAAAATGAATAAGTTTGCAAAACTTATTTCTATTGTTCTGGCTGTAGTTATGTTGGCTTCATTAGCAGCATGCGGCGGAACAAAACCCGTTTCAGAAACACCTAAAGCTTCTGATCCCGCAGCTCCGGCACCGGCTTCATCAGAACCAGCAACGACAGACGAAAAAGTTAAGATTAAGTTCCTTTCATTAAGTGCAGACGATAACAGAAACAACATCCGTGAGAATTACATAAAAGTTAATGTTGGCAAAGAATTCCCCAATGTAGAAGTTGAGTATGACTTAGGCGGCGGCGGACAAGACTATGCTAACAAACTGAAGGCTTATAATGCTTCCGGAGATATGCCTGACGTATGGTTCTCCGAGCAGAATCTTTCTTCTGTAGTTGTTAAGGCAGGTAACGCATTGGATTTACTTCCTTATGTTAAAGAAACAGGTTTTGACCAGAAATTTTCAATGAAAGAAATGGTTGCACCTGACAAGGACGGAAAACTCTATTGTGTTCAACCCGGTGCAGACCAAGGTCAGACACCAAGGCTTTGGTACCACAAGGATATCTTTGCAGCTAATAACATTGAAATACCAAAGACCTTTGATGAGCTTGTTGCTGTTTGTGAAAAACTAAAAGCTACAGGTATCGTTCCTATGTCAATCGTAGGTAAAGATGGTTGGACCCCAAATCTACATATGGTTCAGACCATGATTATGGCTGAAGATCCTCAGGTAGCAATTGATCTTGGCAATGGTGCGACTGACTTCACAAATCCTGTAATAAAGAACGCTTTGGGCAGAATTCAGAAACTTGTACAAGTTGGCGCATTCGCAGAGGGCGTTACCAATATTGACTACGGTCCTGCTATGGAAATGTATAATTCAGGCAAGGCTGCCATGTTGGCAATGTTCACATGGGAAACCGGTGGTCTGGAAACTGCATCTCCTGATACAGATTTCTTCCCTTGGCCGACTGCAAAAGAAGGACTTGA
>CAYUZC010000394.1:0-1756 GCA_964449525.1 uncultured Ruminiclostridium sp. | reverse complement strand
GACGGTTTTTAGGATCGTCCGCTCCACTTTTTATTCTCTTATATTCATTTACCAGCTCTCTTGCCATGATAGGTTGTATATAGGTTTGATTATTATTTACACTTCTGATTGCTTCAATCAGGGCACTTGCTTCCGCATCCTTCAATATGTATCCCAATGCTCCCAGTTCCAATGCCTTAAGCAAGTATTCTCTGTCTTGATGGATGGTTAGCATTACGGCTTTTACTCCGTTGTCGAATACCTTTATTTGCTCTAAAGACTCAAGTCCGTTCATTACAGGCATGTTAATATCCATTAGAATAACATCCGGCTTAATCTCCTGATATTTTTCAAATGCTATCTTACCGTCAGAGCACATAGCTACGACTTTTATATCCTTTTCAAGTTCAAGAAGTTGTTTAAGCCCTTCTCTTATCATTGAATGATCTTCCGCAATCATTACCCTAATATAATCGGTCATACAATACCTCCTTGAATTTCATAAGGCAATTTCACCTTAACCGTAGTACCGGAATTTATTTCAGAAGTAACCATAAAATTTCCTTCCAACAGTTCAATTCTTTCTTTCATCCCTATTATGCCAAATCCCCCGTCATCGTCTCTGCTCATATCATTTAATGAACCGGTGTCAAAGCCTTGGCCATCATCCTTTATTCTCAATAATATGGAATTTTCTGCACATTCTAATTGTATACTAATAAATGTTGCGTTTGCATGCTTATATGTATTATTAAGAGTTTCCTGCACCACTCTGAAAATTGCTAAAGAAATGTTGCTGTCCTTAATACGGCTGTCATTACCTTTGATCTTTAATTCTATTCTTATGGCATGTTCATTTCCAAAGCTTTCTATATATTTATGTAATGTGGTCTTTAGCCCCAAGTCATCAATAGACATAGGCCTCAAGTCATATATTACTCTTCTTACATCCTTCAGGCATAAGCGAACAACGTCCTTAAGGTTTCTTAACTCATTGATACTCTTTTTTATATCGATTTCTGCCATCTTTTCGCAAATTTCAGCCTTTAAGACTACATTGCTCATAGCTTGCGCCGGTCCGTCATGAATTTCCCTGGCTATACGTCTGCGTTCATTTTCCTGTGCTTTTATAATTCGTACTGCTATGAGTCTTTTATTTTCGGCATTCTCAAAATGTTCGTCCAGTTTTTGAAGATCTCCCGAAAGGTAGTTTAAAACCGTACCAACTTGCGCTACTAGTTTCTCTGCCTGACCAACTGTTTCGATAGCACTTTTCAGCCGTCTTTCGACATCATTACGCCTTGATATTGTATACTTCTCACGTTCACGAGCTACAGCTAACTCAACCATCAGTTCATTAGTCTCTTTATATGCCTGCTTCATCTCTTCCTCAGAGTATTTATCGAAATTACGATTAATAGAAGCTAGTCTTTTTCTACTTTTGATTACTTTGAGTTCGAGTTTTTGGCAATCACTCATTATTGATGATGCTTCTGCTTTTAAATATTGCAGCTCATCTTTTAAATTATTTACTTCTCTTCTGGCGCTCTCCGATATATCAAATATCGCACCCTCGCTCTGCTCAATTGTGTTCAATGTGCTTTTTACTATATCATTTATTTTCCTGATGCCGATATTGTCCAAGCGCAAACCTCCAGTTTACTTATAATGACATCACCCGTTACCGAAATCAAAGATTTCGAACAGGTGCCGTGTCATTGAAACTCGAGGCGGGGATATGTCCCCGCCTGAGATAATAATCCCTACCCGCCACCTA
>CAYUZC010000393.1:0-1770 GCA_964449525.1 uncultured Ruminiclostridium sp. | reverse complement strand
AAATAATTTATGACATTCGTCAACAGACATTTGTCGTTTTCCATGACAAATGTTTAATTTATTAATCACATAAAATTATGTTTAAAAGATAATAGCATAATGAATAGAATATGAAGTGTTAAGTGCTGTGTCATAAAATAAACTGGCAAACAACCTAACCGATTATCTGCCAGTTATAATAGTTATATCATTTTAATTCGTTCCAACTAAATAAAATGACATAGAACCAGAAATTCTAGTTTTCAATATATATATGCTTAGTTTGGTCAGTGACAACTTGCTCAATTACAGAATAATTTTCCTCTGAACAAAATAGTGCGATACTGTCAAACCATCCGCTTCTAATTAGGATTGTCCTGCTTTTAGGCATATACTTTACCTTTGTAATACGATTCCAACGTATAAGAACCTCCTGACGTGATTGCGCAAGTATTCCTGCGCCTGCTGCCCCAGGACGTTTTGCAAATAGACCTAGGAAAATAGTAAGTGAGTTTACTATACGGTTCTTTTTTGCTTGTTGGGACCGTGTGCGGCATAATGCACCTTTATTATCCAATACAAACTCTGCTTCGTATTTACCGCCATAAACCGCCAGCATGAAAAGCCATGTTAAAAACAGTAAACCGCTTATTATTAGAAGAATATATACCCCAATCATTATATCCCCGGTGGTAATTGCAAGAATAACCGCCAGCAGACCAAATGGGATACCAACAGCTATACCCAATTGTGATAAAATTAATGGGTTTTTAAAAATAGGCACATCAATCTGCCAAGTAATATTCTCTTCCGTAATAACCCCTCTTTTCTTAACCATATTTACCCAAATTATATTGTTTAATTATATCAAAATAATTAAGGAAAATAAATAAAAATAATCCAGACAAATGTTTTTTTAGGCATAATACTATGTACAGTAGTGAGGTATTAAATAGAAAGAACTATGAAACAATAATGCCGGAGGTGTTTTTACCATGATATCACGTAAATCGGTAATAACTTTCGGTATGGTTGCCATTCCTATCGCAATGTACACGGCAACACAAGACAATGATATTCATTTCAACCAACTGCATAAGGATGACAACAGCCGTATTCGCTACAAAAAGACTTGCGCCCACTGCGGTAAGGAAATTAAATCAGATGATATCGTAAAAGGGTATGAATACGACGATGATAAGTATGTTGTAATAACAGATGAAGAAATTGAAAGGATTAAGACCGAGAAAGAAAAATCCATTCAAATTCTGCATTTTGCCCAGTTGAATCAGATTTCTCCCGTCTACTATAATAAGACATACCAGGTTGTACCCGAAGTAGGTGGAGAAAAAGCTTTTGAATTGCTAAGATCGTCGCTGATGATTGAACAGAAGATTGCCATAGGCAAAGCTGTTATGGGAACTAAGGATACACTGATGGCAATCATTCCACGGGAGGACGGTATGATTATTTCCACTATGTTCTATGCTGATGACATTAAAGAGCTTCAAAAGCAGTATTTAAAGCCAAATGTATCAGAGCAGGAGCTGAATATGGCCAAAATGCTTATAAATTCTATGGATACTCCCTTTGATTCATCCAAATATAAAGACGAATACCAGGAGAAACTACGTATGGTCATAGAAACTAAGGTTTCCGGCAAGGAGGTTATTGCGGCAAAATCTGACAACCCCGGTAAAGTAATTGACCTCATGGAGGCTCTCAGGGCTAGTGTTGAGAAGGCTAAAAAAGAAAAGGTGAAGGAATAGTAGGCAAAAAATATGATTCGGT
>CAYUZC010000392.1:0-1779 GCA_964449525.1 uncultured Ruminiclostridium sp. | reverse complement strand
TTGTCTTGCGTATTTTTCTTCAACATCCGCATTCTTACGAATGGTTTCTTTATAAGAAACCTGAGGTTTACCAACAGTTGCCTCGACCTTGAATTCTCTCAAGAGACGATCAACGATAACTTCAAGATGAAGTTCTCCCATGCCAGCGATAATAGTCTGCCCTGTTTCTTGGTTAGAGGACACTCTGAAAGTTGGGTCCTCTTCAGCAAGCTTCTGCAGTGCAATACCCATTTTTTCCTGACCGGCTTTTGTCTTTGGCTCAATAGCCACATTGATAACCGGTTCCGGGAATTCCATGGATTCCAAAATTATCGGGTGACTTTCATCACATAAGGTATCGCCGGTTGTTGTGTTTTTAAGGCCTACGGCAGCCGCAATATCCCCTGAATAAACAAGATCTACATCCTTACGATCATTTGCATGCATCATAAGAATACGGCCAATTCTCTCTCTTTTATTCTTTGTTGAATTAAGAGCATAAGAACCGGATTTCAATGTACCGGAGTATACCCTAAAGAATGATAGTCTTCCTACATAAGGATCTGTCATAATCTTAAATGCCAGTGCCGAAAACGGAGCTTCGTCTGAGGAAGGTCTTTCTTCCTCCACTTCAGTGTCGGGTATGAAGCCGGTTATATGCGCTACGTCAATAGGTGACGGCATATAATCTACCACACAGTCCAAAAGCTTTTGTACACCTTTGTTCCTGTATGATGAACCACATGTTACCGGAATAATTTTTGTGGCAACAGTAGCCTGTCTAATACCGGCTTTTAATTCGTCTTCACTAAGTTCTTCTCCGTCAAGGTACTTTGTAAGAAGCCCCTCGTCAAGCTCGGCGATGGCTTCCACCAATTTAAACCGATACTCTTCGACAAGTTCCTTCATATCTTCGGGAACATCCATTTCATCAATCTGCTGTCCAAGATTGTCCCTATAATAGTATGCTTTTTTCTTTACAAGGTCGATAATACCCTCAAAATGATCTTCCTTACCTATAGGAAGCTGAATAGGCACTGCGTTTGCATGCAACCTATCCTTCATCATTTGAATACAATTAAAAAAGTCCGCGCCCATTATGTCCATTTTATTGACATAGGCAATACGTGGTACTCCATATTTATCGGCCTGTCTCCAAACTGTTTCTGATTGAGGTTCAACGCCGCCTTTCGCGCAAAATAGCGTTACTGATCCGTCAAGTACACGTAAAGAACGTTCAACCTCTACTGTAAAGTCAACATGCCCGGGTGTATCAATAATATTTACTCGGCAATCCTTCCAATGAGCAGTCGTTGCAGCAGAGGTAATTGTAATACCTCTTTCCTGCTCCTGCTCCATCCAGTCCATAGTAGCTGAACCGTCATGAGTCTCGCCAAGCTTATGTGTACGTCCGGAATAAAACAGAATTCTTTCAGTTGTGGTGGTTTTTCCTGCGTCGATGTGTGCCATAATACCGATGTTACGGGTATTTTCCAAGCTGAATTCTCTGGGCATCGATACCCTCCTTCCGATGTAGTAGTGCGATGTTTGCTACATTTTATATTACCACCTGTAGTGAGCAAATGCCTTATTGGCTTCTGCCATCTTATGGGTGTCATCCTTTTTCTTAGCGGCTCCACCCAAGTTGTTTGTCGCATCCATAATTTCTCCGGCAAGTCTTTCCTTCATGGTGCGTTCGCTCCTTTTTCTCGCAAAGCTTGTAAGCCAACGCAAACCAAGAGTCTGTCTTCTTTCGGGTCTGACTTCCATTGGAACCTGATATGTTGCACCACCGACTCT
>CAYUZC010000391.1:0-1784 GCA_964449525.1 uncultured Ruminiclostridium sp. | reverse complement strand
GACTTATTCCTATTATTATTAGTAAATCCAAGAAACTGCATAGATTCACTAAAAGACAACCTTTTAATTAAAAGCAAATCTATTAATGGTACAGTTAAGCAAATTACTAGATAATAAACAATAAATACAAGCAATAAATTATTAAAAACTGTTAATGGAATAATAACTGATAATGAAGCTAAAAACATTATGAGAAAAGCAAATCGAATATCCCATGTTTTGTTATCGACATTTGGCAGCATCAAATCCTCCCTTTCAAACAATTGCATAAAGCTCAGTCCAATCCCCTTGGCGATTTGTCATCTAACGTCTCAGTTTTACGACGCCGACGAACCGGACCACCAGAGACCTGCCCTTTAGCGGCGCTTGTCGCCCGGTGAGACGGTGTGGGCAGCAATGACCCGTGAGCACGCCCGAAGCGTGAAAATTTTGTTGAACTAAACCGCTGGCGCGGTGGTCTTCCATAAATTTACTTCCATTATATCACATTAAAATTTAATCTTGACACTATCAAAATAGAAAGATGGTGTACATACATGAAAGATTATCTTGAAAAAATGGTAGTAGCGATGGAATAGATTCCGGTATCGGGATTATAAAGACAAGAACAAGGTAAAGGTAATGAGCTTAACGGGTGAAGAATTTATCAGGCGATTCCTGCTTCATGTTCTCCCCACGGGATCTCAGAAGATCAGGTACTATGGTCTCTTATGTAATCGATACAGGAAACTTAAGCTATCTAAGTGTTTTAAAATGTTACGTCTTTCTGCTCCTGAGAAGGTGAAATATACTTCACGTGAGCTCATGCTAAAGGTACTTGGCAAGGATATTTCAGTTTGCTCCCATTGTGGTGGAAACTGGGTTCGTTATGAATCCATTCTGCCGCTGCCTGGTTAAACAGTTGCATTTGAATATATTAACGTTAATTGCCTGCTGCGGGGAGGGGGAAATTGTATTCGCCTCGATGCTATATCTCAAAATCTTAGGTGCTTAGGCTTGCTAATGAGAAGACTTTAAAGCAATTATGTGAAAATACAGTAGATTCAATTTACATAGACAGATAGCCTGCGGCTTCGTCCAACATGGATTTCCGCAATTGCCCGATATGTAATGAGGTTGACACTTCTCCACCAAGACCTTCTTTCAAATTACTGAGAGAAGGTTTTTTGGGAGGCAACTGCGGAACGATCCAAAGTGTTATGCGTAGTAAGGTACAAGCCCCTCTAAACTCTATAAAACTCCCTATAACACTATACTACAATTATAATGCCATTAATTCTTGCCTGATTAATAAGATAAATATTATGTAATCTTCAATAACTTGTTGATTATATTTGAGTTATTAATTATTAGAACAAATCAAACCATGAATTACTTTACCTGACTTCCTTTATTCATTAAGTAATCTATCTACAACTTTGAGCCTCCGTTTAAGAAATCTAATTTTGTTAACTTGCCTACAAACGCCTATTGCACTAAGCACTATACTAGCTCCAAGTAGGGTTGTTAAAATGGTTTTACCAACTAAATTGTCGCTTATGTCTTCAATAATTAATATATAAATCAAAAAACCAGTTGCAAGAATACCAAATGTAATCCCAGAAATTATACCAAAAACTAGGTTAGAAAGCTGTTTTTTATATAGATCCTTCCATAAACCTACAATATCTTTTGAATATCTCCCCATAGACCCTCTCTATTTATTGTTACTGCTACTCTATACCTTATTACGCATAACTTATGTTTTTCTTAAATAATATTCGTCTAATCCTAGTATATTGGTG
>CAYUZC010000390.1:0-1785 GCA_964449525.1 uncultured Ruminiclostridium sp. | reverse complement strand
CGCCCTCGATAGGGCGTGTACTGTAGCGAATCCGAACCGCTATTGTTCACGACCTGCCCAAATCAGTTGTCCGGTATGCTGATACGTTGTAAAATGATAGAAAGATATCATTATCTATTAATGATGACATGATTAAAGAGGCTTTAAAGCTAGGGCTATCGAGCGTTAAAGCCTCGGATGATCTTATTAATCGTACTTTGGGAAAATGTCAGATAGAAATTACAGAAGAAAAACCGAAGAAAATATCAAGAAACTTTATGACGATGGCATATAAGCTGGGAGCACCTTTAGTGGCCGGAGCTTTGATTTTGGTGCTTATTATTAACGGTACCGGAAATTTTTCAAAAAAAATGTCTCCCAATATGGCTACTGCACCCCAAGCTTCAGCTCCTCAAGCAGCCGAAGCTGTGGCAGCTGAATCCGGTTCCATGAATAAAACAGAAAATGAATATTCGGTAAGTGCTGACTCTGCTGCTCCCGCACCTATCCCGGAAAATCCTGAGTTACGGGGAAAAGGTGAAGATTCTTTTGATGAAAGATCAGGTAGCGTATCATTTATGTGTGAGGAAAGTAAATTTGCCATGAACTCTTCGATAAGTCGTACTGTTAACAGTGCTGAACCTAGCTTAGATGAAGCAGCAAAACAATTTAGCTTAATAGCTGAACAATATAATGTGAATAACGAAACAAGTTTGAAATTTGAAAAGGAAAACATTACTCGGATTTACACCTTACCTGAAAGCGGTGTAACTGCCGAAGCGTTGCTGGAAGCAGACGATTATCATGAAATATTAAGTGGTGAAGGATATTGGGCATTGCCTCTGAAAAATGAGGAGGGTAACTTTGATGTGGTTTTAACTGTGGCAACATTTGATATTAATGACCCTGAAACACCTGTATCAAACAGGGATACTATTTATTCAGTTGAAAATAAGGGTTTTATTGTTTCCTCATTAGAAAACAGTGATTATATCGGAACTGAATTACCGGATCTTTTTGACTCAGAGATATTATCCGGTATGATTAGTGAAATGGGCTATGAGCTTGATAATAAAGCAGAAACAATTGTTGTAGACATAAATTATGGTTATGATTTTATTGTATTGGCAGACACAAAGAAAGAAAAACTTGTAATTCCATTTTTGGCTGATGAGTCCTTATTCGGTGTTGTAAACAAGAGGATTTATGCTTGGCCGGAATTTGTTAAAATCGTTAGTACAAGTATGGGACAGTGAGTTTAACTGTCCCTTTCTTAATAACAAAAAATTATGAAAAATTATGTCGTTAAAAAGTTTATAAAAGGGTTGACAAGAGACGCAACCCTCATGTAATATAGTAAATGCGGCTCTCAAAAGAGCCAAACACAATGATATGGGAGAATTCCCGAGCGGCCAAAGGGGGCAGACTGTAAATCTGTTGTCAGTGACTTCGGTGGTTCGAATCCACCTTCTCCCACCACATTAGTCCTCAATTGTTGATACAAACGGTTGAGGACTATTTTATTATTCTTATCGAAAAGCCTTAAGCCTTAATATGTAGCCTTGGATTATTACTCCTAACATGATATAAATGTTTCACCCAAGGCTACTATTATTACAATGATGGCAATAGAAATAATCTGGGGCAATAGAGGCCCAAGTAAACATACGCATCCCCTATAAGAAAACGCTACGTTTAATAGGCCATTTATTGACTTATTCAAGAAGGAAATATATAATAAATTAAATATTATGGGAGTTTGAGAAAATATCGACAGCTTCTGTGATTATTGTTTGATATCAATAA
>CAYUZC010000389.1:0-1802 GCA_964449525.1 uncultured Ruminiclostridium sp. | reverse complement strand
TGCACACCCTAATTTTGTCGATTGAGCTGACCTCCGGTAAGCCATTTTTGAAGCAAAACCACCCCTTGATACATAATTGCTGCGGCAACAGCTAAAATTATTACACTTGTCATCACAAGATCCAGCTGGAATACCTGCCCTCCATAAACAATCAGGTAACCCAAACCGGCCTTTGAAACAAGAAATTCACCAGTTATGACTCCAACCCAGGATAAACCAACATTAACCTTCAAAGCGTTTATCATAGCAGGAATATTTGACGGAAAAACAACCTTAGTAAATACCTGCAACCGATTAGCGCCAAAGGTTTCAACCAGCTTAATTTTATCTTCGTCGGTCTGGAGAAATGCGTTTAATACTTCCAAAATAGTTACAATCAATGAAATGGCTAATGCCATTACAATAATTGATGCGGGACCTGCTCCTATCCAAATGATAAAAATAGGACCTAGTGCCACTTTTGGAAGACTATTCAGAACAACCAGATAAGGCTCAAGAACACGTGAGGTAAATTCCGACCACCATAAAATAACGGCAACAATTGTACCCAATATGGTGCCAATAACAAATCCGGCAACAGTTTCAAGGCATGTAACTCCTATATGTAAAAAAAGATCTCCACCTTTATAAAGGTTAATAAGAGTTTTAACCATTCTTGAGGGTTGGCTAGTTACAAACGAATCTACGAGCTTTAGGTAAGCGGCAACTTCCCAAAATGCAAAGAACAAAACAACAATTAGTAAACGGATTATCCAGGTAGCAGTTTTTTTAATGTTTACTTTTTTCAAATAGGCAATTCTTTCTGCTGAAAGATCAGGAATAGGTTTAGACATGCACATCCAGCTCCTTCCATATTATATTGAAGTATTCGCGAAAGCTGGGATGCTCACGACATTTTAGCGGTGTTCTTTTTAGGCAGTCAAATGTTATTTCGTGGGTACTTTTTATAGTAGCAGGGCGCTTAGTAAGTACAACAACCCTGTCAGACATGCTGATACTTTCTGATATATCATGGGTAACCATAATAGCAGTTTTGTTTTCACTTTTTATAATACTGTATATGTCCTCTGTAACAGCCAAACGCGTTTGATAGTCTAGTGCTGAAAAGGCTTCATCCAAAAGGAGTATCTCGGGTTTAACTGCGAGAGTCCTAATAAGGGCACCCCGCTGTCTCATACCTCCCGAGAGCTGGTTGGGATATTTATCTTTAAAATCATAAAGTCCATAAGTTTTTAATAGATCAAGAACGAAGTCTTTATTTTCAGGAGTCAAAATTTTTCTTATTTCAAGGCCCAGAATCACATTTTGATATATTGTACGCCAATCAAAAAGATAATCTTTCTGAAGCATATAGCCAACCTTGTCAGAGGTTTTTGTTACCTCTTCACCTTCAATAAACACCTTGCCGCCGGAAGGCTTCAACAGACCCGATATAATAGAAAGAAGAGTTGATTTTCCACATCCGCTTGGACCGACAAGACTAACAAATCCTCCTTTTTCGACGGAAAATGTAATATCGTCAATAGCGCTTATTTCACCATTTATTGATTGATATTTCATTCCTACATGCTGAACAACAACAATGTTTTTTGACATCATTGCCCTCCTCTTTTGAGACAACCTCCAAACAGAGGCGTTCTTTGCTTGCATTAATATCATATTGCGAAAGGATAGATAAGGTGCATGAGTCAAGCGGATTGTTCATTTAGATTTGGCAAGATAGATAGGGGCAGGTACAGACGCACTGTAAGAATAATGCGAACTAATTTGTAGTGTACTTGATGTAATTTTGAGTGCCAGCG
>CAYUZC010000388.1:0-1806 GCA_964449525.1 uncultured Ruminiclostridium sp. | reverse complement strand
TATGCAAAGGCACAGCAAAATGCTAAAAATTCGTTTTTTCATGTTAAACCTCCTTAAAAATTCTTATTATCAATAAACATTAATAGTAGACATCACCGATCAGGTACGCTGCTTCTTTTCTTTTGTAATAAGAAACTACCTGACTTATTCAGAAGTAAGGTAGCATTTTGCAGAATTATAAACAAGGCGTTTTGCGCAAGCGGTCGTATTTTTGCGCAAACGGTCAAAAATTAATATATATGGTTACACTTTTCGGGAATATATTGTAAAATAATAAATAGATTTTTATATACTGTGAGGGGATTAAAATAAATGTAGCAATTGTAGACGATATGGCCTCTGAGCGAAAAGCACTCCACAACCTTTTAAAACAATACGAAGCTGAGCTTAAGTATTCTATTCAGATTAAGGAATTCCAGAGCGGAAATGAATTCCTTTGCGACTACACTCCGGAAAGCTTTGATGTCATCTTTATGGACATTTTTCTAAAAGATGAAAACGGAGTGCACTGTGCTTTGGAGCTTCGGCAGCTTGATGAGAATGTTAATCTCATTTTCCTTACCACCAGCTCGGAATTTGGTGTAAAGAGTTATGATGTACGGGCGGCTGATTATATTGTAAAGCCCGCTACTTTAGAAAAACTTTCACGAGCACTTCGATATTGCAAAATACCCGAATTGCAGGTTGAGCCCTCTATCTCGATTATTTCTCGGCAACAGCAGCTTGAAATAGCACTTAGCCGTATTCTTTATGTTGATGTTCAAAAACGTGTTAACTGTATCCATATGAAGGATTGTCTCATCCCGGTATCCGGTAGCTTTACTGACATTTCCGATCTGCTGACTGCCCACCCGCAGTTCATGTCTTGCTTTAAGGGAATTGTGGTCAACTTAAACGAGGTTCGGGAGGTCTTAAACGATTGTATTCTACTGAAAAACGGAGAGCAACTGCCCGTCAGCAGGCGTCTGCATCGTCAAGTTCAGCAGCAACGTCTATGCCTTTCAGCAGGCTCATTGCGAGGAGATATATAATGAAACGAATTGCATTTATTGTTTCGATTTTCTTTCTTTGTACGGTGTTTAATCCTTTAGCTATGGCGGCATACAAGATTGTTGAAAATCCTTTTGTTTTAGCTTATAGCCGAGGTGAGAACACTTATTTTGATTATGGAAGTAGCGACCAAGCTACCACTCCCGACGCCGTAGTTCTACCCGACAGTTCTGAAAATAGCGTTGTTACACCGTCTGCAATTACTCTGACCGGTTTTGATGAGCCTTACGGGACCGATTCGGTGGCTATTGCCGTTGGAACCTCTATGCAAGAGCTTTCTGAGCTATTTTCCTATATTTATTATGGTGAATTTACCGCCTACGACGCACAGGGTAATTACTATTATCTCATGCCTGCAGCTTGGTCTTTTGATGAAGTGGATACCTCAAAGCCCGGTTTATATTATGCTTCTCAAGTGCCTGATTTAGGAAGCGATTATATAATTGGTGAAGAAGTTGTTATTCCTGAGTATAAGTGCTGTGTTTCTGTTCAAAATCCCGGAGAGCCCGATATCAACTGCTGCACACCTGGACGAGGTACGCTGCGATTTCCCTGGATACTAACTACAGAACAACAGGATCAATTGGATTCATTTGCCATATGGCTAAAGCAGGATAATAATGAATGGGCTCAACTGAGCGAGGGTTTCTTTGCTGCATCTGATGGTCTCTATCTAAGTCAAAGAACTTTTCTGTATGGAAATACTTATGACCTTAAGGTTACCTATCCCGGCGGGCAAACCGGCGTGCTCACCTT
>CAYUZC010000387.1:0-1813 GCA_964449525.1 uncultured Ruminiclostridium sp. | reverse complement strand
TTCTACTTCATCAGATGGTAAAGCCATAATTTTAACTCTTGGAAGCAGCACCTCATCAACCAATACGCCGAATCCGAGTAATACGACTGTGCCAAGCCCTACGCCTACATCTACACCATCAACTGTAACAACACCTAAGCCAGTAACAACACCCACCGAAGGTAACACAGGTGTATTATCTCCTACCACAAATAATAAATCTGGTAACGGGCCTTTATCTTGGGTGATGTCTGGAGACTCATGTTCGGTTAATCTTAACGGTATAAGTTTAACTCAGGCGAATAAAGGAAATATGCCCAGATTCGAAATTAGAGAAAAAGAGAAAATGCTACAGATTACAATTCCGGGAAAGGATAGCAGATTTACCGAAGGCTTTTTATCCGGTAATTCGGTTATACACGGAGCTTTGGTAAATTATAATTTAAAACAAGACAGCACCATAATACGTATACCCTATAAAAATTCAATTACATATTCATATACAGTATCAGGGGGAAGCTCGAAGTTTGTTATTAAGGCGGGAAAAGCCTCGATACCGGTAACTTCTCCTGTGCCTTCACCAAGCCCTGTAACTACACCGAAGCCCAGTAGTTCTCCAAAACCCAGCACACAACCGTCCATTCCTGAGCAGCCTTCATCCGGAGCTTCTCCGATGAATAATCTTAAAGCTGGGAATGATGATGGAAAAACAGCTCTTAAATTAACCGGATCCGGAATAGTCGATAAGTATCATAGGTACAGAGACAAGATAATTGTTGATGATACGGGAAGTAAAGGTACAGTTACATTTATGATACCAATCAATATAATAAATCTAGGTACTGGTACTGTGAACATTAATGACAGTCTTATTAAGTCAGTAGATTTATTATCAACTGCCAGTAGCACTTTTTTGACTATTAATAAAAAGGACGCAAATAAGAAATTTGAAATTGTTGCAGGTTCCGGTGCTAATGAACTACTCGTTGTAGTGAGTACAGGAACAGGAAATGTCAGCGATTCTAAGCTGGTAGTAATTGATCCCGGCCATGGCGGCAGCGATCCCGGGGCTGTTTTTGGTAAGTACTATGAAAAGGTTTATAATCTTGATATTGCATTAAGGTGTGAAAAAATTCTTAAATCCAAAGGAGTCAATGTTGTACTTACTCGTACGGTTGATAAAAGTATGGGATTAGACGAAAGAGTTAAATTTGCTAATGAAAGAAGTGCATACGTGTTTGTAAGTATTCATAATAACAGTATGCCAAGCGGTATAAAGGGCTCTATGGTTCTTTATCACTATACGAGCTATAGAGGAAAGCCCTATGCGAAGATTATGTGCGATAATCTTGTAAAGGATTTAAAAACAGCAAATATAGGAATACAAGGCAGGCAGAATACTGTTGTTTTAAGAGATACTAAAATGCCGGCTATCCTGGCTGAAGTAGCATGCATGTCAGATGCGGGAGACTTAGAACTATTGAACACAGAATCATTTAAACAAAAAGCTGCTGAAT
Source organism: uncultured Ruminiclostridium sp. (assembly GCA_964449525.1). Classification (GTDB taxonomy): domain Bacteria; phylum Bacillota; class Clostridia; order DSM-8532; family DSM-8532; genus DTU059. The sequence goes on along the minus strand of CAYUZC010000387.1, from coordinate 317 downwards.
CAATAGCAAATAGTATTATACAGATATTAGGTTCTTAAAAGTATATTTTTATTTTCTGGATAACATGCCATACATGTGATAACATATTAGAGATTAAATACGGATGGTGTTTTTTGTTATGGAAAAAATAAGAGTAGACGGAAGAAAAAATGATCAATTAAGAAATATTAAGATTACAAGAGATTTTATCAAATATGCGGAGGGATCTGTCTTAGTCGAGTTTGGAGAAACAAAGCTCATTTGTACCGCAAGTGTTGATGAAAAAGTACCTAATTTTAAGAAAGGCTCAGGAGAGGGTTGGGTCACAGCTGAGTATG
>CAYUZC010000386.1:0-1817 GCA_964449525.1 uncultured Ruminiclostridium sp. | reverse complement strand
GCTGCAATCGGTAAATCTTTTGTGGTAAGCTGTTTTATCATATTAACCTCCCTCTCCTAATATAGTTAGTGTAAAGTATTACACTGACTTTTTTATTTAAAACCTTTATTTATCAAGGGCTGCAGAGCTTTTTAAAACAAAATAGCAATGCCCCCCTATTTTCGTGTATAATTTAAGTTACCACACCGAAATCAAACCGAAAGGAAAGGTCATTGCTATGGACTCAATTATACTCTATTTAATTAACATTATTCAAGAGCAGTATAAACAAATCTGCTACTTACTTCTCTTTATCTGCAAATATATACCTCTCAAACAGTGGGCTTTTGACGATTCCCATTCTCCCAAGTATCAGAAGTTCAAAGTAGATGCCCCGCCTATCATTATCAAATACGAAAAGTACGACTACAATGAATTAATTAGGTACTTTCATAAACGTTACGGTAAATTAATTAAACCAATTCGAGTTCGTAAAGATTCCAAGCGTAATGTACCAGTTGATACCGTATGTCCACGCTGCGGCGCCCCTCATAATTACCTTTATGATAATAATGGTGGTAAAGGTCAATACCAATGCTCCATATGCTCATGCACCTTTAAAACCGGAGAACAACACACCAAGCCGATTACATTTAAATGTCCTCACTGTGGTAATACTCTTGAAGTCATTAAAGAGCGTAAAGCCTTTAAAATACATAAATGCAAGAGCAAAAAATGTCCTTACTATCTGGCTAGGCAAAAAGTTTTACCTAAAGACCTAACACAGGGTGAAAAGCAGGAATACAAACTTCACTATATCTACCGTGAATTCACGATAGATTTCTTTCACATGGACTTATATTCCCTTCCCCAAAATGCTACCTCTTTCAACTTCAAAAAGTTTAACCCTCATATACTAGGATTGGTTCTTACTTATCACATAAATTTAAAACTCTCCACCAGACAGACCTCCCATGCACTGGAAGAAGTACACAACATTAAGATTTCTCATACTACCGTTGCTAACTATGCAATGACTGCAGCCGCTGTCATCAAGCCCTTTGTTGATACCTATGATTACAAGCCTTCCAATATACTCTCTGCAGATGAAACCTACATCAAAAAACTTGGTGTAAAACACTATGTTTGGTTTATCATGGATGCTTGTAAAAAGAGTATTATTGGCTATCAGGTCTCAGATACTCGTTCCGTTGGTCCCTGTATTCTCGCCATGCGCATGGCATTTGAAAAGTTTAAAGAATTCCCAGGGAAAGCTCTAAAATTTATTGCGGATGGTTATAGTGCATATCCTTTAGCTGCCCAGCAATGTAAGGAACATATGGGTTGGGACTTTGATGTCACGCAAGTGATCGGCTTAACCAATGATGATGCGGTATCCACCGAATGGAGATGGGTAAAGCAAGTCGTAGAACGAATGAACAGAACCTTCAAGGCTTCCTATCGTTCTACCAATGGTTATAATAGCGATAATGGTGCTCTTTATGGTGTCTCTCTTTGGGTTGCCTATTACAACTTCCTAAGACCTCATCCTTATAATTATTGGAAACCACTGAATGGATTATCAGAATTCAATAAAGCTGAAAACATGCCCGCCAAATGGCAAATCCTTATTAAGTTAGGGCAAGAAAAAATCTATCAAATGCAACAAGAACAATCGGCTTAACACCTATCTGTTTCTAGATTAAAGAGCCAGAGGGAATAACCCAGCCACCGAAAGCACGCTTTCGGCTTGACCTTGAATGCATCAAAAGCAAATGCTAAAATGCTGTGATTCGACGGAATATAACTATCTGTTTCTGAGTTATGTCGCCGTCGGT
>CAYUZC010000385.1:0-1827 GCA_964449525.1 uncultured Ruminiclostridium sp. | reverse complement strand
TATTAAACTTTCTAACTTTATTTGATTAATCATGTTTTGGCTTCGAATGGGACATGTTGGTTTAAACTTTCTAAATATAAATCAATTGACAAAAACATTTCTGGAAATTTATAATATTACTATAAAATTTTATTATTAACTAATACATTTCTTTAGAAAGGCTGGGTAACTGCAATGATTAATATACCTAATGTTAGAGTTGGAATTGTAGCTGTGAGCAGAGACTGCTTCCCTATGAGTTTATCGAATAGTAGAAGAGCCGCTGTAGTTGCAGCATATCTCGAGAAGGGCCTTGATATTTATGAATGCCCAATCACGATCGAGAATGAAAAACATATGTTAGCCGCTCTTGCTGATGTTAATAAAGCAAATTGTACGGCACTGGTAGTATACTTAGGCAACTTCGGCCCTGAGACAAGCGAGACCTTGCTTGCAAAGAATTTTGACGGTCCTGTAATGTTTGTTGCTGCTGCGGAAGAATCTACTTCTATCCTAGCTAACGATCGCGGAGACGCTTACTGTGGTATGCTAAATGCAAGCTATAACTTAGCGCTTCGTGGTATCCGTGCTTACATACCAGAGTATCCAGTGGGAACTCCTTCAGAAGTTGCTGATTTGATCGAAGAATTTATACCTATTGCAAGATCTATCATAGGTCTTGCTAATTTAAAAATAATATCCTTTGGTCCAAGACCACAGGATTTCCTTGCTTGCAATGCACCAATTAAGCCTCTTTACAGCTTTGGTGTGGAGATTGAGGAGAATTCTGAATTAGATTTATATGCATCTTTTAATGAGCATGCCAATGATCCAAGAATCCAAGATATAATTAAAGACATGGAGAATGAACTCGGTGAAGGCAATAAAATGCCTGGCATCTTACCGAAACTAGCTCAATATGAGTTAACACTACTTGACTGGGCAGAAGCTCACAAAGGTTCTAAGAAATTCGTTGTATTTGCTAACAAATGCTGGCCTTCCTTCCAGACACAGTTTGGTTTCGTTCCTTGCTATGTAAACAGCCGTTTAACAGGTAAAGGTATACCAATATCCTGTGAAGTTGATATCTACGGTGCATTAAGCGAATATCTTGGCATCTGTGTAAGCAACGATACCGTAACACTTCTTGATATTAACAATACTGTACCTGCTGATATGTACGAGAAGGATATTAAGGGTAAATTTAACTACAGCTTAACTGATACTTTCATGGGCTTCCATTGCGGTAATACTCCATCTAATAAACTCTCCTCCTGCTCTATGAAGAATCAGAAGATTATGGCTAGAAGTCTTGAGCCAAATCAAGAGCCTAACATTACAAGAGGTACTCTGGAAGGTGATATCGTTCCAGGTGAAATTACATTCTTCCGTCTTCAGAGTACTGCTGATACAACAGTACGTGCATACGTTGCCGAAGGTGAGGTACTTCCGGTAGCAACTCATTCATTCGGAGGTATTGGCGTATTTGCTATACCTGAGATGAAGCGCTTCTATCGCCATGTTTTAGTTCAAAAGAACTATCCACATCATGGTGCTGTAGCCTTCGGTCACTTCGGAAAACAAATATTTGAGATTTTCAAATACTTGGGAGTTGCTGATATTAGCTTCAATCAGCCAAGCAGTATGCTTTATCCGACAGAGAATCCATTCTGCCGCTAATATGACTCAAAGCCGAGTGTGGTCGGCCTAATAGATATTAAACAAACTCTGCGAGTTTCTGTAACTCGCAGAGTTTTTGTCTGAATGGTTTTGTATAATTCTTTGGTCATGTATCAAAACAATCTTTTTCCATCTAAAATATTTATACCAAGCTCTTTCGCTATACTG
>CAYUZC010000384.1:0-1850 GCA_964449525.1 uncultured Ruminiclostridium sp. | reverse complement strand
TGGGCAATGACAATATCGGTGATGACGGAGATGTAACCGGATACAGCGGAATAATCGGAATGTTGGGTAAGGCACATATTCATAATGAAACAGGCAAGACCGGGTCTCTGGAGGGTATAATTTCAACTGTTGTCAAAGAATCTGATGGTGTATTTGCAAAACTGGATGAAGTTGAAATTAAGCCATATAACCTTGATTTAGGTGGATTGGAGAGCATTGAAGAGTATGTTGAGGCAATGTCCGGTAAGGAAGTTACCTTGAGGCTTGAAGATGATTTAACCGGAGAAAGATTCACTGTTACAGGAATATTAAGAGCCGGGTATATTGCAGAAGATAGCGAGGCAAGATTACTTCTTGACGACATTAAGGTTCCTGCTAACAATATCTATTCAACTAAGAAAATAGACCTTTTATCCACTGAACAAATGCTTCTAAATGAAATACTAAAAGAACTCATAAAGCAGAACTCAACCGGCGAGCCACCAGATGAGACCGATCCACCAGATGAGACCGAACCAACTGACGAACAATGATGGGAGGTAATTATGAATATTAACAATCGTCCCATCCAAAGCATACATCAGGTCGTCGGAACTACTAAACCTGCAGCTAAGGCTCCGGTTCTTGGAAAAGGAGAAGATTTTTCTTCTATTTTGAGCCAGAAGCTAAATGAAGGTGGAGATGTAAAAATATCCAAACATGCCGCAATGCGCCTTGAAGCCCGAAATATAAACCTTGATGCCGAACAGGTGGAAAAGTTAAAACATGCGGTGGACAAGGCATCGACCAAAGGCGTAAGAGATACGCTGGTAGTTATGGACGATGTGGCGTTCGTGGTTAATGTAAATGCCAGAACAGTTATAACCGCTGTAAATCAAAGCGAACTGAAGGAAAACATTTTTACTAATATTGACGGAGCGGTATTTACTTGATGGCATACAAACAATTTAATACGGCACTATTATTAACAAGTCGAGATTAAGCAGCCGGACCCACTGGGAGGCTGTACGTTCCCGAAAGACAGACGGAACGAAGACTTTTAGGAGGTTGATTTTTATGATGATGTCTATGTTTTCAAGTGTTTCAGGCTTGAAGGCTCATCAGACCCGTATGGACGTTATAGGTAATAATATAGCAAACGTTAATACGGTAGGCTTCAAAGGAAGCCGTGCAACATTCCAGGAAATTTTTTCACAAACATTATCTTCAGCCAGTTCCCCGGATGCATTATCCGGTCGTGGTGGTACAAACCCCATGCAGATTGGTCTTGGTATGAACGTGGACGCAATTGACGTATCAATGGGTAGGGGAAGTGTTCAAAGAACTGAGAGCCCTACAGACCTTTCTATTGAAGGTGAAGGGTTCTTTATTGTAAGAAGTGGAACCGAAGGTTCATACAACTTTACAAGAGCAGGTAATTTTACAATTGATAAGCAGGGAAATCTTGTTACCGCTTCAGGTCAAAATGTGTATGGCTGGATGAAGTATGAGTATGGCGATGAAGGCTATGAATTTGATACTCAGGAGCCAATTGCAGCATTAAATCTGTATTCGGATATCTATAATAGTAATAAGAGAATTATTGCTGCCAAGGTAACTACCGAAGCTGTTTTATCAGGAAACCTTGATGCGACCGAGATACCTGTGGCCGAATCTGGCACCACCGTTGATGATTTAAAGGAATTAAAGGATACCTTAAATAAAAAAGTGGTTCCGGCAGTAGCAGGACAAGATGGTATTCCCGACGATGGAGAAAACAATTATGAACCTCATTTTACAGTACCTATTAATGTCTATGATGTATTGGGTAACGAATACAAGATAACCTTAAAACTATGGAAAAATTATGT
>CAYUZC010000383.1:0-1854 GCA_964449525.1 uncultured Ruminiclostridium sp. | reverse complement strand
GGGTTTCGGAAAGTGTTGAACCGTCAATAGCAGCAATAATAAGAACTTTTGCGCCCTTAGTAACCATGTTTTCAATTTGTGATTTTTGTGTCGGGATATCATCCTCTGCAAACTGTAAGTCAGCGGTATATCCTTTTTCTTCAAGGAGTTTCTTCATTGTTTCGCCGTCTTTAATCCATCTTTCAGAGGATTTTGTCGGCATTGAAATTCCTATGTACTTACCACCTTTTGCGCCACCGCAAGCAGCCAGAGTAAATAACATAGATAGTACTAGAACCAGAACCAGAAGCTTTTTTGAAAATAGACTTTTCATGAGTTTTCCTCCTATAAATATGAATTTTTATCCGCAGCGCATGCCACGGTAAAAAACAAGGAATGGATATGGAAACTTAGTTTTATGTTTTTTCATAAAGTTTATCGTTTGTGTTCTATTTTCATTTATATTATCATGATTAATTGTTAATGTCAAACAAATTAGTTTTCCTTTTGCTTCATATTGGTTTTAATTTGTTCGAATGGTTATGATTGAATTTATTGTTGTTTTACTTTATTATAATAATTAGGATAATAGTTTTTACTAAAAGCTGGACATACTATTTTGATTGGAAAGTGAAAACATGTTTGCAATTGAGCGGATTAGAATTATTAAAAATTATTTAAAAAAGGACAATAAGGTTTCTGTAGCAAAGTTAAGCGAGCTTTTGAATGTCACTGAGGTAACTATTAGAAGAGATCTGGAAAAGCTTGAATCGGAAGGCTTTCTTCAGCGTACACATGGGGGAGCCGTAATTAACAACGAGGCACCTGACGAACCGGTAGATGAACCGGTTGACAGGTATGTTACAGAACGCCAGGAAATTGCCGATACTGTCTTTCATTTAGTGTCGGATAATGATATGATTATGCTGACAGAAGGTTTAACTAATGTTCAAGTAGCAAAAAGACTGGCAGAAAAAAACAACTTAACTGTTTTAACCAATGATGTGAGAATTGCTCTTGAGTTTAAAAGCTCTCCCAGCAACAATCTGATACTTCTTGGTGGTGATTTGAATGAATTTGCAGTATACGGACAGCTAGCTATTAATAATATGCAATATTTTTCATTTAATCATTTATTCATAGAAGTTGACGCAATAAATAAGCAGACAGGTTTGATGGCCTCCAGTATAAGCAAAGCCTCGCTAATACAGAAGGCTATACAAGCAACAGAAAATACTACTGTTATTTGTCTGGCAAAATATTTTGGAGAAAAGTCACTTTATCGTATCGGAAATGTTGAGATAGCCGACAAAATTATTACTAATTCAACACTGGAGGACTCTTACAAAGATTACTTGTTTGGTCTAAATATTAAGGTATATACATCTGTTGATATTTATGAAGAATAGATTATTTTAGTTTGTACCAGGGAGATTGAGTTTTGAAAACACCAATGTTGGAATTAAAAAACGTGAATTTAAATATTGATAGCTTTTCTTTGTCTTATATCAATCTTGATTTATTCGAAAATGAGATACATGTAATAATGGGAGAGAATCGATCAGGAAAGAGCTTGCTGATGCAGGTTGTCAGTGGATACATATCCCCTGATTCGGGAGACGTTTTCTTAAATGGAGAAGAAGTAAAGTATAAATCATATGCAAGCAACGCCAATAAAGACATTATATATGTTAGGCAAGATGCAGATTTACTACCAAATCTTACTGTTGCGGAAAACCTATTTTTTCACAAGCTTCCATATAAGAATAAATTATTAAAAATTATTGACCATGATAAACTAAATTTTATGTGCCAGAATATAATCGATGAACTGAACCTACCATTATCAATTTATGATACGGTTTCCTCTTTGGG
>CAYUZC010000382.1:0-1893 GCA_964449525.1 uncultured Ruminiclostridium sp. | reverse complement strand
GAAAAATATCGAGCGTGGCGCAGCCCACATTCGTTCTTCTTTTAACAATACCATCGTGACCTTAACCGACGTCCAGGGAAATGCCCTTTCATGGGCAAGCTCAGGGGGACTAGGCTTCAGAGGCTCTAAAAAGAGCACTCCTTTTGCTGCTCAGCAGGCTGCTGAGACAGCTGCAAAGGCTGCTATGGAGCATGGTCTTAAGACGGTGTCGGTTTATGTTAAAGGCCCAGGAGCCGGTCGTGAGGCGGCAATCCGTGCACTCCAGGCGGCTGGACTAGAGGTTAATCTTATTAAAGATGTAACACCTATTCCGCATAACGGTTGCAGACCGCCTAAGAGAAGAAGAGTTTAATGGAGGTGTAAGGATAGATGGCAAGATATACAGATGCATCATGTAAACTCTGCCGGCGAGAAGGGCAAAAACTCTTCTTAAAGGGAGAAAGATGCTATACTAATAAATGCGCTATAGGCAGAAGGCCTTATGCGCCGGGTCAACATGGCGCTCAGAGAAAAAAGCTATCGGAATATGGCATTCAGCTTCGTGAGAAGCAGAAGGCAAAGAGATTCTATGGTTTATTAGAGAGCCAATTCAGAAAATATTTTGAAATAGCAAATCGTAAGAAGGGTGTTACAGGTGAAAACCTGCTACAACTACTTGAGAGCAGACTTGATAATGTTGTTTACAGATTAGGATTTGGATCAACAAGAGCCGAATCCCGTCAGCTTGTTACTCATGGTCATTTTACGGTTAACGGAAAGAAACTTAATATTCCGTCTTATATCGTTAAGGTGGGTGACACCGTAGATGTAAGTGAAAAGGGTAAAAAATCGGTGCGTTTTAAGGAAATCCTTGATATAACAGGCTCAAAGGTAGTTCCGAAGTGGCTTGAAGTAGATCAGGAGAATCTTAAGGGTAAGGTTGTCGCTTTACCGGCCAGAGAGGATATTGACCTTAATGTTCAGGAGCATCTCATTGTTGAGTTGTACTCCAAGTAATCAAAAGGTGATTACCCTTATATAATAATAACCCAAGGAGGGTTGACTGATGATCGAAATGGAAAAGCCTAGGATTGAGTCTACTGAAAATGCAGAGGATAACAAATATGGAAAGTTCATCATAGAGCCTTTGGAAAGAGGCTATGGTACAACTTTAGGTAACTCTTTGAGGAGGATTTTAATTTCCTCATTACCAGGTGCTGCCGTTACATCCATAAAGATAGACGGTGTACTTCACGAGTTTACTACCATACCTGGTGTCATTGAAGATATGACCGAAATTATTCTCAACATTAAGGGGCTTCGATTGAAGCTGTTCAGTGAACAATCCAAAACCCTGTATATTGATTACGAGGGTGAAGGTGAAATTACGGCTGCAGATATTAAAGCCGACTCAGATGTTGAAATATTGAATCCGGAACTGCATATAGCCACAATAAGCGGTGCAAGCAGATTTTTTATGGAAATCAATATTAGTCATGGACGTGGATATGCATCAGCTGAAAAGAATAAGTTTCCTAATCAGCCTATTGGAGTAATACCGGTAGATTCTATTTACACACCTGTAACAAAGGTGAATTATGCAGTAGAAGATACACGTGTCGGCCAAGTAACTGATTACGATAAGTTAAGTATTGAGGTCTGGACTGATGGTTCCATCGCACCCGATGAGGCGATTAGTTTAGGTGCCAAAATCTTGAGCGATCATCTCAATCTATTTATTGACTTAACAGATAGAGCAAAGAATACCGAGATCCTTGTTGAAAAAGGAGAACCCGCGAAGGACAAGATTCTTGAGATGACTATTGAAGAGCTTGACCTTTCGGTTCGTTCTTACAACTGCTTGAAGAGAGCCGGAATTAATACGGTTGATGATCTTATAAGCAAGACAGAGGA
>CAYUZC010000381.1:0-1893 GCA_964449525.1 uncultured Ruminiclostridium sp. | reverse complement strand
TATAATCCAAATAATAAACGGACACAGTGAATATGCCCAAGATCTTTATTTCGAGTCTGCGGGAGTGATTATTTCATTAATTCTTTTAGGCAAATATTTGGAATCCGTATCAAAAGGCAAGACCTCAGAAGCCATCAAGAAGTTAATGGGATTGGCACCTAAGACAGCTATTGTAGTTGATAATGGCAAAGAGATTGTCATACCTATTGAAGAGGTTGAAGTAGGAGATATTATACTGGTAAAACCCGGTGATAAAATGCCTGTTGACGGCGAAGTGGTGGATGGAAGAACTTCGGTAGATGAATCCATGCTAACCGGCGAGAGTATACCCGTGGAGAAGAACCCGGGCGATAAAGTGATTGGTGCAAGTATTAATAAAAACGGAACCATTAGTTTTAAAGCTACAAAGGTAGGAAAAGACACAGCATTAGCACAAATTATAAAGCTGGTAGAGGATGCTCAGGGATCAAAGGCGCCTATAGCCAAGATGGCTGATATTATTGCGGGCTATTTTGTACCTATAGTAATGGCTATCGCGGTTATAGCGGGGTTAGCATGGTTTATTTCGGGCGAGTCTGTGGTATTTTCATTAACCATATTTATTTCGGTTCTCGTTATCGCTTGTCCGTGTGCTCTAGGGTTGGCAACGCCAACTGCTATAATGGTCGGAACAGGAAAAGGAGCTGAATATGGTGTTCTGATAAAAGGTGGAGAGGCTCTTGAAACTACCCACAAGATAAAAACCATCGTATTTGACAAAACCGGGACCATAACCGAAGGCAAACCAATAGTAACCGACATAATAACAACCGGGTTAGTCAGCGAATCAGAGCTATTGCAACTCTCGGCATCGGCCGAAAAAGCTTCGGAGCACCCATTGGGGGAGGCTATAGTTAATGAAGCTAAGAGCAAGAGTGTAGAACTTCTAAATGTTGATAACTTTGAAGCAATACCCGGGCATGGAATTGAGGTTGTGATTCAAGGCAAAAATATGATTTTAGGTAACAAAAAAATGATGGATGAAAGGAAAATAGAGATAAATCTGCAAAAAGAGTCTGATAAACTTGCAGGGGAAGGCAAAACGCCAATGTATGTAGCAATCGATAATCGTCTTGCAGGGATAATAGCGGTAGCTGATGTAATAAAGCCAAGTAGCAAAAGTGCTATCAGGGCTTTACACAGCATGGGCCTAGAAATTGCAATGATTACAGGCGACAATAAAAGAACAGCTGAGGCTATTGCCAGACAGGCAGGAATTGACAGGGTATTGGCCGAAGTATTACCACAGGATAAGGCAAATGAGATTAAAAAACTTCAATCAGAGGGTAAGAAAGTAGCCATGGTAGGAGATGGTATTAACGATGCACCTGCGCTGGCACAGGCTGACATTGGTATAGCTATCGGTTCAGGAACTGATGTGGCAATGGAATCGGCGGATATTGTTTTGATGCGTAGTGATCTTATGGATGTACCAACCGCAATTCAACTTAGTAAGCGGACCATCAGAAACATCAAGCAGAACCTGTTTTGGGCATTTGCCTATAACTCGGCCGGTATTCCTATCGCGGCAGGTTTACTGTATCTTTTTGGAGGGCCGCTATTGAATCCTATGATTGCAGCCGGTGCAATGGCATTTAGTTCAGTATCTGTTTTAACGAATGCGTTAAGGTTAAAGAGATTTAAACCATTTAATTAATTAGGTTCACAGGATACCACCAAGGTTCCGGTTTATAAAGGAGTCGGGACAACTATACTTTTGCATAGAAAGGAGTGATATTATGACAAAGAGAATTTTAATTGAGGGCATGTCTTGCCAACATTGTGTAAATCATGTTAGAGAGGCATTGGAGGAACTGGACGAGATTAAATCGGCCAAAGTCAGCCTTGAGAGCA
>CAYUZC010000380.1:0-1907 GCA_964449525.1 uncultured Ruminiclostridium sp. | reverse complement strand
GAATACTATTCAGAATTATACTCGGATAAGCAGACTGATTAGATTTTTACTAAAAAACTTATACAGTAGCCTGTGCTTTGCATAACCAAATATTAGAATTTGTATTAGCAAAATAGTTTTCGCATATTTTGCCGGAGTTAACTGTACTTTATTGAATTAACTCATTGTTTCTGTTATAGTTTAATATTGTGCAGAATTGTACAAATGTCCTCAAATTACAGAGAAATCATTCGTGAATTTCTTTCAATTCTGGGATATGAACAGTAAAATATTTTTATATTATGAAAGTTGATAAGAATGAATAATAGTTTTAATGATTTAGGAGTAATACCTCCCATTTTAAAGGCTTTGGAAGAAATGGGGTATGAAGAACCGACCGAAGTACAGAGCGAAGCAATTCCTCACATTTTAAACCGGGAAGATCTTATTGTAATGTCTAAAACCGGAAGTGGCAAAACAGCTGTTTACGGTGTCTCGATGTTACAGTCTATAGATTCTGAGAGTACTACCCCTCAGGGACTTATACTAACACCTACCAGAGAACTGGCAGTACAGGTTGACAACGATTTAAAGCTGATGGCAAAGCACACCTCTCACAAGACAACTGCCGTATATGGACAGCATAATATTAGTATTGAAAAGCAAGCTCTTCAGAAGGGGATATCAATAGTTTCCGGTACTCCCGGCAGAGTCTTCGATCATATTGAACAAGGAAACCTCAAAACGAAAAACATAAAATTTTTAGTTCTTGACGAAGCTGACAGAATGCTTGATATGGGCTTTATTGACCAAGTGGTCAGGATTATCAAGACCATACCCAAGGATAGGATTACACTTCTTTTTTCTGCCACCATACCGCCTGAGGTTAAGAGGATTTGCCGGGATTACATGAGACAACCGGTTACTATAGAAATTGAATCACCTACTATGACAGTGGATTCTATTGATCAAATTTATTATCGTATCCAGCATAGTGAAAAGCGGACTTGGTTGGACAATCTGCTATTGGTTGAGCAACCTGAAAGCTGTATTATATTTTGCAATACCCGTATGACCGTTGACCGTGTGCATAATTTTTTGACCCGAAAGGGATATTCCTCAAAGGCTCTTCACGGTGATATCCCGCAGAATAAAAGGCTGAAGACAATGGAACAGTTCAAGCATGGAGGATTTAGCCTGCTAGTGGCTACTGATGTCGCCGCCAGAGGAATACATGTTGATGACCTAGCTTTGGTTATTAACTACGATGTTCCTGTTGAAAAGGACAGCTATGTGCATCGAATCGGGCGTACAGGCAGAGCAGGAAACGTGGGCAAAGCAATCACTTTGGTTACAGGTGACGATATAATAAGTCTATATGAAATTGAAGAACATATAGGAGCCCTTATACAAGAAGGCGAGCTTCCTTCAGATGCTCTTATTAAAGATCGTAAGGATAATGCCGGGCAATGGCTGAATGCACACTCTCAGAAGCTTGAGCGCAGTCAGGATTATCCCAGAACTTCTCAAAAGAGAAAGCCAGATATGACCGGAAAGAACAGATCAAGTAACAAAGTAGTAACTGCAAAACCCGGTATTAAGAGTACAACTTCTATAGTAAATACTTATAAGGATAAAAACAAAGTGACCTCCGGGGTCCCACAGAAAAAAACAAATGCAGTTATCGAAAAGAAGATTACAACCAGTATAATAATCGGGCCAAAGAGCACAAATACGGATTCTATTACTTCAAAGGTAAAAGTTAATACTCCAGTAAATCCTATTCCTAATAAAAAGGCTCCTTTTTATAAAAGAATGGTTAATAAGCTTTTTGGAAAATGAATGAGGGAGCATCCAGCTCCCTCATTCATTTTATCAGTATACTCCTATCAGTCCCGGATTATCTCCTGTTATACTGCGCCCACCTT
>CAYUZC010000379.1:0-1923 GCA_964449525.1 uncultured Ruminiclostridium sp. | reverse complement strand
GATACACACCATTCATATCGGTTCTCACTGATTATAGCTATTGTTTTGCCGTTAAACCCTAAATTACATAATGCTGTACCCAAAGAGTTGATTTCGCCCTGAAACTGCTTAAAGGATACATTGCGAGTATTTCCGGTGATACTGTTTTTAACTAAAAAAGCATCCGAATCACCGTATATATTAACACTTTGCCGTATCATTTCCCTTAGATTGTCTATTTTTCTTACATTGTATAGCGATCTGGTTTTTTTCATAATCATTAACTCCTAAGAAAGAAAAAATATGAATTTTATGCAAATCCTATAATGAGAATATTATACTTTATTAGAATTGGGATGACAATATTAGTGGTTACTCATTAGCGCCTAAGTAATAATATCAAAAAAATAAAAAATATGTTGTGTATTAGCATGTTTTGTCAATATGGCTAAGTTATTTCATGAAATTGTTGAAACGCGTTTCTTAATATGATATCATTTATAAAAGAGTTGCCAAACAGTATATTGAGCTGTTAAGCGACTTTTCGGATATAATCATTAATGGCATGAGTCATGTCGAAAAGAGGAGATCCCAATGAGTAGCGTGATCAAGGTAAATGCGTGTGTTTATTCTCGTATTGGCTATAACAGAGATTACAACACCAACTCCTTCTACATAAACGGTAAATTTACTTCCGAACAGCATATTGAGAATGTTCAGGCTTCTATGGAAAACAGGGGGTTAGAATACCTTTTTGCCGTAGCTGATAATATGGTGTGTGACTATCCGGAACAAGATATCAATGTTTCAATACTTAAAGAAATTGGTAGATTCCATGAAAAAATCACCGTAAGCGGTGGTGACATTAATTCAAAAATTGAAGACTTGGAGTCACGTGTAAACGAGACCGATCGACTGATTACTAGCTTTTTAGAAATGAATAAAGTGCCGGAAGCTTTACCGGAATGGAATCTCGGATTTTCTGGTTTGCTACTGTCAGAGGGTAAGCTTGTTGCGTTAACAAGTGGTAACAGCCGTATTTTCATGATGCGGGATGGTAGATTCAGACCCTTAGCGTCTGATACATCAAGAGCCAAGAGAGAAATTGATAATAGAGTCCTTGAAAATGAAGAAGAAAATGAGACAGATATTGTTTTACCTGGGGAAGAAGATAAAGGAAGTGCTATTGTTTCTGATGTTTATGATATAGCAGAGGGAGACACCTTTGTTCTTTTGAGTAATGGGCTTTATGAGACTTTGGGAGAAGAGAAAATTGAGGACATATTGGCTCTTAGGAGCGATAGTACATATATAGCATACCGCTTAGTTGATGAAGCTATGAAGCGGAAGACCGAGGGGGACCTTACAGCTCTGGTTGTTCAAGTAGAAAAGGTTGTAAGTAACCAAGGAAAATCAAAAAAATCAACGCCTCGAATACAACCGAAACAAGACGTTAAGACTAGAGTCGAAAGACTTAATAAGGCTCCGGCTATAACCTATAAATATAACAGACGAAAAACTAATAAATATCAAAGCTCTATATTGATCGGAATGGTTTTTATTACTGTTGCGATATTGTTCGGAATTATTTTTCTGATTATTAGCTCATTAATAAATACCGGCAAAGAAAACTTAACTTCTCCGACACCTACGCCGCCAAGTATTTCAGCAACATCTACTCCTGGTGAAGATATATTGCCTACCGATAGTTCCACAGAAACAGCGGACCCGGCGGAAACCGAAACACCTACACCGACACCTACGCCACAGGCCGGAACCGATATTAAAAACCATGTCGTGAAAAAAGGTGACAGTATTAGTTCTATTGCCAGAAGCTATTATGGGGATACATCACTGGTTGATCAGCTGTGCAAATACAATAATATTTCAGATCCTAATAAGATTATTCAAGGGCAGGTAATCAAGATTCCGCCTAAGGATGTT
>CAYUZC010000378.1:0-1927 GCA_964449525.1 uncultured Ruminiclostridium sp. | reverse complement strand
CCACAAATCTTAAGGCGGAATTAAAGTATAAAGAGGATGATAAACCGTATTTTGATTTAAGCTGGACCAATCCTGCATCAGTATCTAAAATTAACGAAGCATTTCCTATAGGTATTAAGGTTGACTTTAAGGTTGGAAACGGTCAATGGTATTCTGAAAAGCAAGGGCACGACTGGTGGGGAAAGATTCCATTCGGTACCAGCGATAGCTTTGACCCTGTTGAAAAAGACTATATAGACAATGTAGTAATAGAAGAAAATGTGTATTACTTCAGAGTATTATATGCTTATGAACCGGTTGAAAGTCCGCGTGTGGTTTCGGGATTTTCCAACACCGTAACAATCGGTACACCTGCATATGAATCGGCTTCACCGGGTCTTGTACCTGAGCTTGATCAAGCAGCTGACCTTGGCTTTATTACCGATAGTATAAAAGATAAAATGAATGGCCCTATAACCCGTGAAGAATTCGCTGAGGTGGCAGTCAATTTTTATGAGTTAGTCACGGGTAAAAAGGCTGAGCCCCATCCTACAGAAACATTCATTGATAGTACTAATCCTGCAGTATTGAAGGCTCTAAATCTTAAAATAGTATTTGGTGTAGGTGGAGGCAAATTTTTACCTAAAGATCTATTAATCCGTGAACAAATGGCTGCCATGATTACCAGAACATTAACAGCTTGCTATGATGAAATTACTTCAGATTTTATAAATAATAATGTTAATGGTGTAACAAATTTTAAGGATCAAGCGGAATTTTTAGGTTATGGGATAAATCCTGCGAAATTTATGGCAAAATATAAAATTACTTTAGGTGATGGAAAAGGTAATTTTGGGCCTGAAGATAATTGTTTACGTGAACAAGCTGTAGCATTTCTGCTTAGATCATATCTTTATAAAGATCAATACTTGTTAAAGTAATCAATCATCCCCCCTAGTTTGATTGATTTGCTTTAGATGCCGGAGTTTTACTCCGGCATTTTTTTGTATACGGGGCATGTTGTTAAGCCGATGGTTTGAATTTTATTATATGCACTAGCACACTATTGTACTAAACCTGTTTTATTGACAAGGCATGAAATAAGCTTTAAACTATTCTAATAGTGATTTTTTTGCTGAAATTGCTTTAGAAATTATAGATTATGAAGGAGTAGCACATATGGCAAAGGTGACTTTTAGGGAAGAGCGCTGCAAAGGTTGTGGCTTATGTATTGAAGTTTGCCCTAAGAAAATCATTGTAGAAAATCAAGAAAGAATAAATGCAAAGGGTTATTTTCCGGCCGAAGTGGTCGAGATGGATAAATGTATTGGTTGTGCTTTCTGCGCTACTATTTGCCCCGATTGCGTTATTACAGTAGAAAAATAAAGGAGGAGCATCATGGGACAAAAGCTTTTAATGAAAGGCAATGAAGTAATTGCTGAAGCTGCAATACGTGCAGGATGCAGACATTATTTCGGTTACCCTATTACACCACAAACAGAGCTTATGCATTATATGGCTAAAAAATTGCCTACTATTGGCGGAGTATTTATGCAGGCCGAGAGTGAGGTTGCTGCAATAAACATGGTTTACGGCGCTGCCAGTGCCGGTAAGCGTGTTCTAACATCCTCGTCAAGCCCCGGAATCAGCTTAAAACAGGAAGGTATCTCCTACATATCGGGAGCGCAACTTCCTGCGGTTATTGTAAATATTATGCGTGGTGGTCCCGGCTTAGGTGGTATTCAGCCTTCACAAAGCGATTATTTTCAGGCCACAAAGGGTGGCGGACATGGAGACTATCATATGGTAGTTCTAGCTCCGGCGAGTGTTCAGGAGTTATACGATATGACTGTTGAAGCATTTAATATAGCTGACCGTTACCGTGTATTGACAATGATTTTAGGAGACGGAGTTTTGGGCCAGATGATGGAGGTTGTCAACTTCCGTG
>CAYUZC010000377.1:0-1953 GCA_964449525.1 uncultured Ruminiclostridium sp. | reverse complement strand
AGGGGTATACGAATATTAACTTTCGTGCCAACATCCATTTCACTTTTAATTTCAATCCCGTAATTCTTCCCATAGCAAAGCTTTATCCGCTCATTGACATTCTTTAAACCTACACCACCGCTGTAATAGCTTATAGATTCCTGTACCAATAATCCCTCCAGTATTTCGGGCTTTATCCCATAGCCATTATCCGAAACCTGCAAAAGAATATTGTTTTCTTCTGCTATTACCGATATTTTTATAATTCCTTTTTCATTTAAGGGACTGATTCCATGATAAATAGCATTTTCGATAATAGGTTGAAGAATAAGTTTAAGCGTTCTCTTTGATTGAAGGCCGGGTTCCACATCAATTGTATATTCAAATTTGTCCTTATATCGGATTTTTTGAATAATTAGATAACTTCTGGCGTGCTCCACCTCATCGGCTATACTAATCATTTCGTTTCCTTTGCTTAAGCTTATGCGAAAGAGTTTTGCAAGAGCTGCAACCATTACTGTAACACCATCATAGTTTCTATTCTCATTCATCCATACAATTGAGTCCAGTGTGTTGTATAGAAAGTGTGGATTAATCTGCGCCTGAAGTGCTTTTAATTCACTTTTTCTCTTTTCCTCTTGCTCTTTTATAATCTGTTCCATCAACGTTTTAATTCTGGCAACCATCATATTAAACGCTTTAGATAATCTTTTAACCTCGTCCTCACCTTTTACCTCTACACTTATATCAAAATCCCCGTTTTCCAACCGCTTCATATGCTTTTCCAGCCTTTTTATGGGTTGGGATATCTTTGCTGATATAAATAAGGATGCCAAAATCTCAAATACGATGCCAAAAAGGGAGATAATCAGAATAAAACTATTAAAGTACTTTTTGTTAGTTACTATTTCATCAACATAACTAATGCCTACTATTTTCCATCCAGAATAACTGACATTCTTGACGGTCATAACCCTTCTTTCACCGTTAAAATCTTCAAAATATGATCCGGGCTCTCTCAATAGTGCATCCATTGTATTTTCAGTTTTCAAGCCCGCATAAATCATTTGTTGCTGCGGGTGATAAACCATATTTCCGGATTTATCAATAATATAGATATATCCTCTTTTCCCCAAGCTTACATTATTGCACATCTTTTCTATGGTCCTAAAATTCATATCAACGACCGTCAACAATACAATGGGCTTCTCGTTTTCATAATAAGTAGCTCCTCGGCATAGGGAGACGACCCAGGGGTGAGAATCTTCAAAGAATCTCTGTACATGGGGTGACAGAAAAATATAATCCACAGGATTCTTCACCAGAGAAATAAACCAGTCCTGCTTTGTTACATCAAAGTTCTTACTATAAACACCTCTTGGATTGCTGATAATAACATTTCCCCGCTGAGAATATACGACTACGGTTGCGATATCCTTCCTGATTTTTGAAGTTACGTTCAATAAATAGGGTAGATCATCTTTCGTATATGTATCACTCTTTAAACTACTTCGTATTATGTCAGATATCTCCATCATTCCCTCAATATAAGAATTAAGATTTAAGCTGACCTGATCGATAATCTGTTGAGTACTTGTCGCAGCATTTTTTTCTGCACTGTCAGAAAAAAGATGATATAGGGAAACAGATACAATAAGCATTGCTAAAAGCATTACTGCCGTAAATGATAAGGTAATAACATTCTGTATACTGCTTAGCTTAAGTTTAATGTGAACTCTTTTGAAAAAACCTAACACCTTTCCCAACAATATCATGACTCCTTTAGTGCTTTAAAACTGTTTCTGTATTCTCTTGGGGACATACCTACATTTTTCTTAAAGAAAAAGCTAAAATAATTAATGTCTGGATATCCGACTCTTTCTGCTATTTCTGCAGTTTGCGTATCTGAATTTACCAGAAGTTCCTTTGCTGCATCAAGACGCACGCTGACAAGATATTTTAAAAATGTTTCAT
>CAYUZC010000376.1:0-1958 GCA_964449525.1 uncultured Ruminiclostridium sp. | reverse complement strand
ATATATTTATTCACGGCTGTTATCATCATCTGACGGGCAAATCACAGGTCATACTAGATGATACACATGGCATGTACCTTGCTGTCAGGCATTTGCTTGAACTAGGGCACAAAAATATTGCGGGTATTTTTAAAGCTGACGATATGCAGGGCATTAACCGTCATCATGGTTATGTAAAGGCTCTTGCGGAAGCCGGCATAACATATGACTCAGAAAAAGTTGTATGGTTTCATACCGAAGACCGAAAAACCAAACCATATTCAGAAATCAGAGATTTTATTGATATGAAAATACCCCTGGACTCTATAGCATGCTATAATGATGAGATTGCATTTGGGATATATCAGACTCTCACTGAGCTTGGAATTAATGTTCCGGAGGATATAAGTATTACAGGCTTTGATGATTCAAACATGGCCACCAACTGCCCGGTAAAACTTACAACCGTTACACATCCAAAGGAAAAGCTTGGGGAAACTGCAGCAGAGTTATTATTAGAGCTTCTTGAAGATGAAAATTATCTAAATAACCCTAGGAAAAAGATATTTATACCTGAATTGGTTGCCGGGGATTCATGCTTAAATAGGAACAAATAATTATTATTGTGAAGAAATTAAGTTTAAGGAGGATATATAATATGTTAAAGTCTCTTAAGGAAGAAGTACTGAAGGCCAATCTTGATCTCCCTCGTTATGGTCTTGTTACATTCACATGGGGAAACGTTAGCGGGATTGACCGTGATAAAGGTCTAATAGTAATCAAACCAAGCGGTGTTCCTTATGATGAGCTTAAAGCTGAACATCTTGTTGTACTTGATCTGGATGGAAACAAGGTTGAAGGTGATCTCAATCCATCATCAGATACAGCTACTCACCTCGTTCTTTATCGCAATTTCAAAGAAATATCAGGTGTTGTACATACTCATTCAAGCTGGGCCACAAGCTGGGCTCAGGCAGGTAAATCAATTCCCTGTTTTGGAACCACTCATGCCGATTATTTTTACGGCTCCATTCCCTGCACCAGAAAAATGACTAAGGATGAAATTGAAGGTAATTATGAAGAAAATACAGGCCGTGTAATAATTGAGACTTTAAAGGATTTAAATCCTGTTTACGTTCCGGGTATTCTTGTTGAAGATCACGGACCTTTTAGCTGGGGGAAAAGCCCTGCAAATGCCGTTCATAATGCAGTAGTCATGGAAGAAGTCGCAAAAATGGCTTTCAATACCAACATGTTGTCAGGTGGAAGCGCTGAACCTGTATCCGACTATATACTCAACAAACACTTTATGAGAAAGCACGGAGCAAACGCCTATTATGGGCAAAAATAGATTGACTTAGTTACCGGAGAGCTTATGGATATTACTAAAATAGAGCTACATAATATGACATGCTTGGAGTTTGACTGTTCTTGCGGAAGAAAGCATCGGTCAGGAATAAAACATATATCGGTTGAGAGTGGCAGTACCCGAAATCTCCCACTGTTTCTTGAACCCTTCAAGAATGTTTTCGTTGTTACAGATAATCATACCCATGAAGTCTGCGGAAAAAAGGTAATAGCCCTCTTGAAGAGACAGGGTTTTGTAGTTTCACATCATACTTTTTTCAGTACCGGATTTCTTGTCCCGGACGAAAAAGCTCTGGGAGAACTTATTATTGAGCTTCCTTCAGACACCGATGTTATAGTGGGCGTAGGGTCAGGAACCATCAATGATCTTTGCCGGATGATAAGCCATAAATGCCATATACCGTATGTCATTGTAGCAACCGCTCCTTCAATGGACGGATATGCCTCAACTGTATCGCCCCTTATTATTAAAAGAACTAAGCTAACATATGAAGCAGTCTTTCCTTATGCAGTTATCGCAGATACCGATATACTGAAGGATGCTCCGCTTGATATGCTATACGCAGGATTTGGAGATATTCTGGGTAAGGTTACTGCACTTACAGACTGGA
>CAYUZC010000375.1:0-1959 GCA_964449525.1 uncultured Ruminiclostridium sp. | reverse complement strand
AGTATGAAGAGGTCAATCATACTTACTCTTGCATTGGTGTTGACGCTTTCCCTTGTAGCTTGTGGCAGGCTCGCCGGAGTATCACAGAATACCGATGATCCCGTGAGCGAAAGTCCGGTTAATAGCCCGGAAACAGATGATCCCGTGAGTGAAAGTCCGGTTAGTAGCCCGGAAACAGAAAATCCCGTGAGTGAAAGCCCGGTTTATAACCCTGAACCGATGAATAGCGAATACTTAATCGGGCTGTGGCACTCTGACAATGTAGTGGGGTCGGGGTACAGCGAACGGTACGCCTTTAACGAGGGTGGTACATTTATTTATGGAACTTCTCAAATGGACGAATATAATCGACAATTGTATGCGACGGGCGTATGGAGTATTGAAAATGGAAATCTTAAGCTTGAAGTCGACGCACGATTAGTTGAGCCGTTGGAGAAAATAGAGGATATGGTTCCAAGCGACGAGTTGATAATACTCGACTGGGGAGTGGTCAAGAAGATATATAACCCGCCCGAAGTTGAATTCTTCAGTCTTGCCGAAACCGGTAGAGACCCCGAAACGGACATGAATACTATTGCCATAGGCGGGGTAACGTACTATGATTACAATCATCAAACAAATATGTTTGACGCATACTATGATTTGATCAATTCCGGCGATAACGATTCATCTGATTAAATGAGTGATATAATCTTCAGCCTTTTATAACTAATTTAAGATGCCCCTTGTTGCAAGTTACAGCCATTAAAAATTTTCACCTCATACATTAAATCTGAACAGGGTTACGTCTCCGTCTTGCATGACATATTCTTTACCCTCTGAGCGGACTAAACCCTGTTCTTTTGCAACAGTATGAGACCCGCAACGAATAAGGTCGTTATAGGCGACAATTTCAGCTCTTATAAAGCCTCTCTCGAAATCAGAATGTATTTTTCCGGCAGCCTGAGGGGCTTTTGTTCCTTTAACTATTGTCCAGGCCCGGACCTCGGGTTCGCCTGCCGTTAAGTAGCTTATAAGCCCTAAGAGCTTATAGCTTGCCTTAACAAGCTTATCGAGCCCGGATTCCATTAATCCCAGTTCCTCTAAGAACATTTGTTTTTCATCATCATCAAGCTGTGCGATTTCTTCTTCTATTTTTGCACAAATTACAATAACTTCGGAGTTCTCAGCTTGAGCAATTTCCCTTATTTTTGCAACATAAGGGTTTTGATTTATAGATGTAATTCCGTCCTCTGAGACATTTGCACAGTACATAACGGGCTTTGATGTTAATAAAAACAGCTGATTGACATAATCTGCCTCATCAGAAGATTCAAAATCCATTGACCTAACAGGCTTTCCGCTATCCAAGGTTTCTTTTATTCTTTCAAGTAGGTTTAATTCAACCAGATACTTTTTATCGCCGGATTTCATTTGTTTTCTGGTTTTATCAATACGTTTTTCGATGGCATCCATATCTGAAAATACCAGCTCAAGATTTATTGTTTCAATATCTCTTACCGGGTCTATCGAGCCTTCAACGTGAACTATATCGTTATCATCAAAGCTTCTTACCACGTGGATTATTGCATCAACCTCTCGGATATGTGATAAAAACTTATTGCCTAAGCCCTCTCCTTTACTGGCGCCTCTCACCAAACCGGCAATATCCAAAAATTCTATAGCAGTTGGAGTTATTTTTTTGGGGTTATACATCTTGGCCAGAACATTAAGCCTTTCATCGGGAACGGCAACAATTCCGACATTGGGATCTATTGTACAAAACGGGTAGTTTGCGCTTTCTGCACCCGCCTTGGTTATCGCATTAAAAAGTGTACTTTTACCTACGTTGGGAAGCCCAACAATACCGAGTTTCATATATATTCCTCCAAATAATTCTAAAATAAATTAGCTGAAAATTTTTACCCAAGATATTATTATAACATGATTTATTCTGAGATAGGAGAAGAAATTAGATTT
>CAYUZC010000374.1:0-1967 GCA_964449525.1 uncultured Ruminiclostridium sp. | reverse complement strand
CAATAACTTGGGTGCCTGTTCGAAATCTTCGATTTCGGTAACGGGCAATGTTATTATAATGTATAGCGACGAAAATCACAATACCTTTTTACTAAAAATTATCCTTGTATTTATCCCACCAAGCCATTGCCTATCTACCATTCCGGGATGATTTTTATTATTAAAGTCAAAATTATAATAATAATATAACAGCAGTCATATAACCAAATCAATACAAAAAAAGACTGTCCAAAATCAAAATAACACCATAATAAAATAATTCTAAACAGTCTCATTGTAAGAAATAATATACGCTTATTATGTACTACTCTTTGTTGAATACTTCTTAAATGCCATAAATGCGAAGAATCCGTATGTTACCAATCCAAATAGTGAGGACCAACTAAAGAAGCCATACTTGCCGGACAAAGACTTAATTAGAAAAATAAAATTAATTAGTGCTTCAATACCGAGGCCTATGGTCAGAGCAAAAAAATTCTTTTTAGCCAGACATAATAGAATACCCAGTATAAACACATAATAGAGCAATCCGCTAATAATGCTTCCAAGGTTTACAAAGACATCAAGAAACCTTAACGCACTGCAGCCTAAAAGTATGTACATATCAAAAGCTAACAATGATGATAGTATAGGCTTGCCCTCGAAATAAGTTTTTAGCTCATTACTTACATTTTCAATCATAAGAAACGCCTCCCAGAAATATTTAGTATATAATTTCTACCTAAGATATATTATACATAATAATTAGGAATATATCGCCTATTATTTTTATTCTTACTTCCACACTTTATGATAAAATGAAGACATAAAATAAATAATAATCTTATTAGCTTTTTAAGGGAAGGTTTTTATGCAAGTTAAGAAAACATCAAACAGAAAAAAGAATTACAAATGGAAATTTTTATTCTTGATATTTATACCATTGGCCATGCTTATCAAGTATGTAATGGCTCAATACCCTGAATTCACTGAAAATGTTTATTCGAGAGGTATATATAATTATATTATGCAGCCGGTTAGCTTCTTAACAGGCCTAGTACCCTTTTCGATTGCGGAACTGGCACTTATTATACTTGTCATATATATTCCCGCTAGACTTATATACCTTGTTATTAAGGCAGTCAGGACACGCAAAGGTAAAGTCCTTATGCAATTTTTTGCTAATATAGTCCTGATTGGATCTCTTTGGTTTTTTATTCAGACGATGGTCTGGAATATTAACTATGAACGTTTACCTTATTCTGAGCTTGCCGGAATTACTGTTCATGATTCTTCTGTGGAAGACTTGGATGCGCTTTGCCGCTGGCTTGTTGATGATACGAATAAATTAAGAGAACAGGTTTCCGAAGATCAGTATGGCGTCATGTTCGTTGAAGGTGGATATAAGTCAGTCTTAAAACGCACTGTAAAAGGATATGACGCTGTTGAGCATAAATACCCGTTTTTAGGGGGGATATACGGTCCGCCTAAGCCTGTATTCTTTTCTAGGCTCATGTCTTACACAAATATAATCGGCGTTTACTCCTGTTTGACAGGTGAGGCAAATATTGATATTGACATTCCTTCTTTTGACCTTGCCTCAACAGCGATGCATGAGATGGCTCATCAAAGAGGCTTTGCCCGGGAAGACGAGGCTAATTATATAGCCTATAAAACTTGCATGGCACACCCTGATGTTGATTTCAAATATTCCGGAAGTGTTATGGCTCTACAATATTCTATGAATGCACTTTATGCCGAGAGCCCTGAGCGCTACTTTGCCATAGCTGATAATTTCAGCCTAGGGTTTCTAAGGGATTTAGAAGCTGATAGAGTGTATTGGGAGCAATTTCAGGGTATTACAAAAGAGGTCGTTAATAAAATGAATGATACTTATTTAAAACTAAACGGTGAAGAAGATGGTGTTAAGAGCTATGGCAGAATGATTGATTTACTACTGGCTGAATACAAGAGCAGTTATTAAGAGC
>CAYUZC010000373.1:1531-1977 GCA_964449525.1 uncultured Ruminiclostridium sp. | reverse complement strand
ATCGCCCGTACTCTCTGCCTCATGAGCTTTATGAAGATTGTAGGTTATACCATTTACAGTAAAGTTATTGGTGCTCCTGACCAAGTCTTCACCGTTAATTGAAACCATTGCGTCCTTACCCTGTGTTTCAGTATCCAAATTTAAAGCTGACAAGAAGTTTCCCGTATTATCAGCAATTTCTAAATTATTACCTGCACCGGTCACCTTGGATGTAAGAGTTATTTTGTCGGTAATCTCATCATAGCTTATTTTAGCCTGAGTCTTTTCGTTATTATTTATTTTGTCAAACACCTGTTTTAATGTATCGGTAGATTTAATACTTATAACTTCACCATTAATTTTAAACTCAGCATTGCCGTCTTCAAACTCCAATGATTTACCAAATGAATCTTTCAAGCTTAAAAATGGCGTGTTTAAAGATAACCTGTTAGATTGACCTGCGATAA
>CAYUZC010000373.1:1095-1521 GCA_964449525.1 uncultured Ruminiclostridium sp. | reverse complement strand
ATCATCTAAACCGGCCATTCCATCTGCTTCTCCCGATGGGCCGTAAACGCTAACCTTAGTAGCTCCACCGGCAGTATTTAGGGTAAATTCACTGGGATTCTCGACGCCTACGTCAACTGTAATCTTACCTTCGCCAAAGGCTTGATCCAATGAACTGCGAAGAGATGATATAAAGTCTTCAGCAGTAGTGCCATCCAAAGTAATTTGCTTGCTTACCCCATCCAATTCTACGAAAATCTTTTTACCTGCAAGTTCTTCAAGCGTTGTCTGGTCTGGAATAGTACCAACTAATCCCTGGCTGACACCTAAAGAATTGCTCAAAGAGTCGGCTGTAGCAAGCTGGGTAATCTTTATACTCTGTTCGCCTACACTTGCTCCACTTGATGCCGTAGCCGGGGATTTTCTTGACCGCAAAGCCCGCGGCGG
>CAYUZC010000373.1:0-1085 GCA_964449525.1 uncultured Ruminiclostridium sp. | reverse complement strand
GCAAGCTGGTTAACTTTTATATTTCGCTCTCCTACACTTGCTCCGCTTGCTGCAGTAGCTGTTACAAATGAACTGTTGCTGCTAGTGGCAGACATGGCTTTTATAGAACTTTGAGACAACATATATGAAGATCGGTTAATAATATCAAAAAACTTACTCTTAAAACCCATCAGAGAAGTACTTATTTCTCTGTATGACTCCTGTTTCCATTCTATAACCGTTCTTTTCTGCTTTAGTGTATCTAAAGGTATTCTCTCGGCATTCATAAGTTCTTTTACCATTGAATCGGTATCAAAGCCGGATAAACCTGTTAATCTCATTTGTGAGGAAAATCCTGAAATTCCGTTCATATTCGTCACCTTCTCTCATCAACAATTAAACCTGCCAGCTCCAGCATGTTCGCAAACATGTCCAAAAGCTTCTCCGGAGGTATTTCCCTGATTACTTCCTCTGTGTCGGCATCGATAATCTTAACCATGACTTCATTTGTTCTTTCATGGATTTTAAATCTAACCGACCTTCTCTGCATTTCAAATGTATGGTTTACTCTATCAATGGAGCTTTGAAGAAAATCCTCATTGATTTTTTCCTCTGTTAATTTAGTATAGTTTTCTTTAGTAGCTGCACTGGAAACCTCTCTATTATGTTCCGGAGGAACATATGTAGGTTTTACAGGCGCTTCCTGTTTCATTTTAGCGGTTTCGACATTTACTGTCGGCTTAAATGAAGCATCCATGCTATCAATTCTCATAACAGATCCCTCCATGAATCTTTTTCTAAAAGATATATCGACATAAAATTACTATTATATTAATATCTTTTACCACCAAACTATATAAAATATTTTGTTTCTTAAATAAATTACTTATTATTACAACCGTATGACTAAAATTTTTAAATTTTTTTGTTTAACTATAAAGTTCGGTGGTAAATTACCGATATAAACAATGTGAGCAATAAAACTTTATTTGGCGCCAGAAGAGTTTGAAGGCTCATAACCATGGTTCCGGTTGGTAGGAATCAAAATAAGGGAGAAAGGATTCTCCCCACAAAAATCAAGGAGGATTTTATTATGCGTATTAATC
>CAYUZC010000372.1:0-1988 GCA_964449525.1 uncultured Ruminiclostridium sp. | reverse complement strand
CGATGAAAAAGCATACAGAACACCGTTCCGCCCAGTATTACCGTTATTTTCTCCCTGTAAGCTTAAGGTTCCGTAATTTTGAAAATGAAAGTCGCTTAAATTAGCCGCTTCTTCTTCCTGCGCGACAAGAAGCATTTCACCGTCGTTAATAAATGGCATTCCTTCTGAACCGATATCAGTGCTGTTTCCCTCTAATAATCCACCGTCGCTTATTGTAATTTTGCCCTTGTTGTAGCCAAAAGGAGCATTTACTCCCATGGAATAACCAAATCCCATTCCAGCAAATTCAACATTACCGTAATCTTCACTACTGTAAGGAACGCTGTAAACACCACCCTGGGGAGCTGTCAAATGAAGCTTCCCTTTGTTCTGAACGGTAATGATGCCGCTTGTGCCGTTAAAAAATTTCGTTCCGACTGCAAGAACTGTGAGAGTTTCCTTATCGGTTGCGGAGATGGTAACCGCTCCGTTGCTCACGAAATTATTGGTTTCTACAAAGCCCTTTTTTATGGTCATGCTTCCACCCTTATCTATATAGATACCCTTGTAGCTGTGAATTTCTCCATGCTCAACAACCAGGCTGCCACCCTCCTGAATCCATAAAAAGCTGTAGCCGCTTGCCATATCAGAAAGTGACATAACAATGTCATTAGTAAGTGTTAAGGTTACTCCTGAAGGTACAACCAGCATTCCGTATCTGAGCGTTGTTTTCGGATTTGTGCGGTAACCGCTGTCATTGACAATGAGATTTCCGTCCAGGGTCATATCATTAGTGATAGTAATAATCTGGAATGGCCCGGGGTTATAGGAATCATATAAATCGTTGGCATAACCAAATGCATCGGGAATTTGCTCATAAGAGCTAAGTGAAACATTCTCAGTTTGGTCAATATATATATTCGGATCCAGTTTGATCATATCTTCAGCGGAAAAGCTGGTTTTTGCGGCAAGCTCTTCAACACAAGAAAATGTCATTTTTTCCCGTAGCATTACTCCATCTATAAACTCGTTACCACTGGCAAGCTCGGCAAGTCGTTTTACAGGCTCCTGTTCCGAGTAATCGTTGCTCTCGTCTGTATTGCCTTCAGTATCTGTGTCAGCATTGTCTTCGTTATCGCCCTTGGCATCATCGGTCTCATTGTCTTGATTTTTCCCTTGGGAACTATTGTTCACAGGCTTATTGTCGCCTGCCTCGGAGTTATCCGGATTATTACGGCAGGCGGTTAGGGCTGTAATCAGCATGATTAATGATAATATTAGTGCTATTTTCTTTTTCATGGCGTTCTCCCTTTATTTGCTGCTTGAATAGACATAAAGCTCACCCTTCGCTATCGTAATAGCATTGTCATTCCATCGGTGCTGTGTCTGAGTCATAGGTGCGTATTTCTGTTACCTCACCGGTACTCACGAACGGTGCATAATCACCTGAATAATAGTGTTCGCCACTTTCCGTTGAGACTGTGTGATAAGAATCTGCCTCCTGACGTACGCGATGCTGATCCTGGTATTTTTCTTCCACATATCCATCCGCAGCGGGTCTGTCTCCGTCAATGTATCCGGCTTGCTGACCGGAATCGTCATAGTAACGCCCGCCTTTTCCGGCATAGGCCGCACCATTTGTATGGTATGCCGCTCCTGACAACGGCCGTGCATCGATAAATTTGTCGCTGCCATGAAGAGCATATAGAATATCCAGTGGAACACATATAATTTTAATAAGTAGAACGGGAATAAAGTATTTTTTTGCTCTGATTAACAGAATTAGAAGCGGTAAGGAGATGAGTGCGATTCCTCCGTACTCATAAATCTGGCGTGTCGAAGATTTTGCGTAGGAATAATTTGGCAATAGACTGCTCATCGATTGTTCAACATTCATCAGCGTCAGATGTTCATTCAAAAGATACACGCCAATTCCTATAATAATAAGTGTCAGCCATGGGCTTGCACTTAACCCCCGCTCATTACAGAACTCTACCAGCGGCTTTCTC
>CAYUZC010000371.1:0-1992 GCA_964449525.1 uncultured Ruminiclostridium sp. | reverse complement strand
GAAGGCACTCAGAATGACAGTAGGCACACTACAATTTAGTTCGCATTATTCTTATATTGTGTAATACGCATTATGGGATTTTGCGGTTTATACACCATAATTTTAGTTATTACATGTAAGGTTAACTTGATACGGAGGGAGCTTGTTTTGAAAAATAAAGTACGTACATTACGAGAGGCGCTAGATTTAACACAAGCAGAGCTGGGTAAGCTTTCCGGAGTATCAAGACAAGCTATAAATGCAATTGAAACCGGCAAGTTTGATCCATCTATTCGTCTTGCTTATTCACTTTCTAAAATCTTCTCTAAAACAATAGAGGAAGTATTCGACTTTGAAGATAATTGAAAGGAGAAATTTCACAATGAAATTATTACGATATCCACTTGTTAACGGTGTTTTTGTAAGCATATTTTCGGCATTTTATGCTTTCATTTTAATAATTACTTCTAATCATACTGAATTTCAAAGCATCCTATATTACAAAATAGCCAAAGCCACAAATAGTAATAACTTGAGCGCATGGGGAGAATTCCTTTATAACGGTCATCAGAAATACATTGGAATGGCCATGATTGCACTGACCGTTTTGATTATTGTTCTGTTAGTCTTGAGGAAAAGGTCATATGACGAATACCATGTGGAAATCCTGAGTAAAAGTTTTTTACTTGCAGGTTTTATTACAATTTGCTTAGTGGCGATTTTCTTTTTATTGATTTTAAGCGAGCCAATAGCAATTGTAGAGAAAATTACTTTGTTCGTAATATTACACTGGATGTCAATGCTTGTGGCTGATTTGATTTTCATTATCGTCTGCCGTGCAAAATGAACATGAGAGTATGACAAAGTGAAACCCATTGGCTTTAGTTTTGTGCTATACTCAGAACAGAAAATGTCATCGGATGGTGAGGTATCCCTTGAGACAATCGATTTATCACTACAAAAATCTTCATCACCGACAACGGAGGAATTATCATGCTATTTATTTGCTATCCCAAATGCACCACCTGCCGGAAGGCACGTGCTTTTCTCGATACCAAGGGTGCGGAGTACGATTTCCGTGACATAAAAACCGAAAATCCCACTGAGGCCGAGTTACGGGTTTGGTATGCAAAAAGCTGCCTGCCGCTAAAGCGCTTTTTTAATACCAGCGGCTTACAATACAGGGCGCTGGATCTGTCAAAAAAACTATCGTCTATGACGGATGACGAACAGCTTTCTTTGCTTGCAACCGATGGAATGCTAGTCAAGCGTCCGATTCTGGTAGGAGATGATTTTGTGCTGGTTGGCTTCAAGGATACCGAATGGCAGGCTAAGCTGTAACCCTACCTGCCCGATTTCGGATTATATCAAAAGGTGGTTAAACCTATTTCCCATTGATATTCAGACTCTTTAACCATTCGTAAACCACGGTTTGTAAATTCATTGACAACTGCTTTCACTGTCGAAGATTTCCCTGTTCCGGCATCGCCATACAAGAGAGTGTTAGCGGCTGGTTTTCCTTCTATAAAGGCGATCGTGTTGTCCATTATTTTTTTTCGTTCCTTTTCATAGCCTGTAAGATAATTTCTTTTTTTATATTCTGTGATGTTATTTGAGAGATTTCCTGCAATGTTTTCAGTTCGTTTTTATTTAAGTTATCAAAGCCTCTTCCCCTTGACAATCTCACCAGCCGGTGTCTTCGGTTTCATGCTTGCGACTTCTGGTCATGAGATCATATACAGCCTCTTTGCAATCCTTCTCCTTAAAGAGAATATTATAAGCTTCCTGAATTATAGGCATATTTACCTTGTATTTATCTGCTATTTCTTTTGCGGCACGGGTTGCGGAAATCCCTTCTACAACCATTTTAACTTCTTCCTGGGCCTCTTTTACGGAATATCCCTTTCCTATAAGTCTTCCTGCCCTTAGATTACGACTATGATTGCTTGTGCATGTCACAATCAAATCACCGATACCCGTAAGACCTGCAAATGTCTTTGAGCTTGCGCCCAT
>CAYUZC010000370.1:0-1993 GCA_964449525.1 uncultured Ruminiclostridium sp. | reverse complement strand
ATTGCTGGTATCGGTTTACTGTTAGTGTATGAGTTAAGAAACTCATTCGCCCATGGTTCTATGCTTCCAGCTCAGCCTAATGAAGAAAATGAACCAAAAAGCTTACAGGTAAATTTAGTGCAAACTGCTTCAAGAATTTGTTTATTAACAATTCAACTTATATTTCTAAGTTCATATGAAAAGTTAATACAAGATTTTGATCAAGATATTTACGTTAATGGTAATTATGAACATGGCTTTTCACCACTTGAATTTGCTTATACGCTTCACTTACAGAATCTTACAATAGAAACTCTCCAACTTAATCTCTTACATAACGCATGATTACATTTGTTGAGCCTTTTAATCAAGGCTCAACAATTCAAAAATTATTATGATAATCGGAGCAGCCTGCATTGGCTATATTTTTTCGGCTTGCGTTTATGCATTTTTTATGGTGCTTAATAACGCCGAGAAATTTTATTCCATGATACTTGCGGTATTGCTCCCCAGATTATTGTTGTTTGCTAAGCCTGTATTAAGCTGGCAGTATTCTGCATTGGACCCGGCTACGGTTATAGTTATTATTGTTATTATAATTTTAGCAGTGTGCTCGTACTTTTTTAAGTATAATGTAGATTCAATGCCTCAGACTGATAAAATAAAAGCACCAGCGAAAGCATATTCGCTAATGCCTCTGGTATTCGTGATTCTGGCCTTAAATGATGTAATAGCACCTGCATGCCTGCACCAGAGCTCCGGCATATCAAAAGCTCAAATAGAGGGTTTCTATATCATTGGTATTTTACTTGGTGTGATTATTGTCATTATATTACAAAAGCGCTTTTTGATTAATATCTGTAATATGCTGAACATTTCATTTGCATTGCTGGCCATTGGGTTTGTAGCTGATATTATAAGTATGCAGGATAACAGTGGCAAAATTGTTTCGGCTATTTGTTTTGGGTGTTCATATTCAATAGGATTTATAAATATGTATTATCTTGCCGGTTTTATGGCAAAGAAGTTTCAGAGTATTAAGTTTTATAGAGTAGGAATTATCCTTTCGGCAATATACTATCTGATTGCTTTTATCTCATTGGATTTATTCGAAAATATAGAGTTTTTACCATACTCCATATTTATGGCATTTATATCAATATGTATTGTGATTATATTTTTTATATTGTCACCGTTCTTTATTAGAATGCTTTATTCAGGTGAATGGATTGATGATTCATATAGAGATGATGTGACAAATTGTTCTCGCTTAGAAGCCAAGCTAAAAGATTACAAATTGACTCCTGCGGAAATTGATGTTTGTAGACTGCTTTTAGACGGATGTACCCTTAGACAGATTTCAGGGATACTATCAAAAGCTTATGCGACTATCAATACATACTGTACATCAATATACAGGAAGATGAATATAAACAGTCGAGCAGAGCTGCTCTTAATTCTACAGCAATATATAAAGAAATAGCTTAAACCATTGCGTGAAGCCATCTCATTAGAACTAATGAGATGGCTTTTTTAGTTTTAACGTGAACTAATGAATCGACAGATAACAATAAAAAGTTCATTATATAGACGTCTCCAATACGGCACGAAAAAAGGAGGTGTTTAAACTGGGGTAATAAAAATGATTAAAGATTTCTTCAAAGGAACAAAGTCATCTTCAGATGAAAAACCTGTTGAGGAGACGAGTGTACCATGTGTCGATACTCGGTTCGGAAGGAAATTGGGTATAGCTAAAGAAGATAAAATAGTTTTAATGAAGAGCCTTACTCCCCGGGAAATTGAAGCATGTATGCTTTTACTGGAGGGCTATACTCTTAAGGAAACTGCAAATCAGCTTAGCATAGGTTATTCAACCGCCAACACTTATCAGACCGCTATATATAGAAAACTTCATGTAAACTCAAGAGCTGAGCTTATAATAAACTACCGTAATATAAATTTTGAAAACTAAATCTATAGTTCAATAAATAAAATTCTGGAGGTTATGTTATGA
>CAYUZC010000369.1:0-1999 GCA_964449525.1 uncultured Ruminiclostridium sp. | reverse complement strand
GGCTTTCCCGGAGAAACCGAGGAGGATTTTGAGGATACATTGGACGTAGTTAAAAAAGTAGGATTTGATGCTGCGTATACGTTTATTTACTCACCAAGGAAAGGGACTCCCGCCGCAAAGCTAAATCAGGAGACAACTTCTGAGGTCATCGGTATACGTTTCAGAAAACTTCTGGAGCTTCAAACCGAAATTGCCACCGAATTAGCTAAAAAGACAGAGGGAAAAACTCTTGAAGTTTTAGTAGACGGACCCAGCAAACAAAATCCGGAAATGCTCAGCGGACGTACCCGCTCAAATCGCTTGGTTAATTTCAAAGCGGACAATGTTAACAAAGGTGAAATCGTAAATGTAGAGATTATTCGTGCCGGTCCTTTCTGGCTCGAAGGCAGGGGAGGAAAAGAACTTGGCTAAACTAACCCCTATGATGCAGCAGTACATGGAAATAAAAGAACGATATAAGGACTGTATCCTGTTTTTCCGACTGGGAGACTTTTATGAGATGTTCTTTTCTGATGCCGAGCTTGCATCAAGAGAGCTTGAAATTACTCTTACCGGCAGAGATTGCGGTATGGAGGAGCGGGCGCCTATGTGTGGAGTCCCATATCATGCTGCTCCCACCTACATATCACGTCTAATTGCAAAAGGCTATAAGGTTGCTATTTGCGATCAAATGGAAGATCCCGCAACAGCAAAGGGGATAGTAAAACGCGATGTATCCAGGGTAATTACACCCGGTACCGTTATAGATCCTGCCATGCTGGATGAAAAGAAGAATAATTATCTGATGGCAGTATATTGTCAGCAAATATATTTTGGAATTGCTGTGGTGGATGTATCCACCGGAGAGTTTTACTCAACTCAGATTACTTGGGGAAGCTCTATGGGAAAGTTGATTGACGAAATATCAAGATATAAACCGTCGGAAATAATCGCAAATGAGGAGCTTACAACAAGACCGGAATATAAAGCATATTTTAGAGAATATTTAAAAATCGACCCTTCAATAATTGACAGTGAGTTATTTACCATAAAGAATAGCCATGATAAATTAATCGAAATCTTTGATGAGAATCCATTTAAGGATCTTGAACTTGCACAATGCGCGTCGGGTGCACTGGTATCCTATCTGGAATCAACTCAGAAGGTTGATTTAAAGCATATTGAAAAGGTCAGAATATATAAAATTGAGCAATATATGATGCTGGACAGCGCCTCCAGAAGGAGTCTGGAAATTACTGAAACCATGAGGGATTCAAAGAAAAAAGGTTCTCTTTTGTGGGTATTGGATAAAACCTCAACTTCAATGGGCGGAAGAAAATTACGACAATGGATTGAACAACCACTTTTAGATGTTGATGAGATAAATCTAAGGTTGGATGCGGTTTCTGAACTCAATGAAGGATTTATGGTAAGAAGCGAGCTTATGGAGCTTTTGCGAGGAGTCTATGACATAGAAAGACTGACCTCAAAATTGGTTTTCGGAACTATCAATGCCAGAGACCTTCTAGCAATTAACTCCTCATTATCCAAACTACCGTATATAAAAGAGCTGATACAAAATCTTAAGGCCGATTACAGCAGGCAGTTATATGAGAGACTTGATCTTTTAGAGGATGTATATGCCCTAATTTATTCTTCCATAAACGAGGAAGCAACATTGTCGGTTAAAGAAGGCGGGATAATAAAAGAAGGCTTCGACCAAAGAGTCGATGAATACAGACATGCTTCAACAGAGGGTAAGACTTGGATTTCAGAGCTCGAGACCGAAGAACGGGAAAGAAGCGGAATTAGAAGTTTAAAAATACGTTATAATGATAATTTTGGCTATTATATAGAGATAACAAAAGCAAATATTGGATTGGCACCCGATGATTATGTTAGAAAACAGACATTGGTCAATTGTGAACGCTATACCATGGACAAGCTTAAGAGTTTGGAGGACACAATTTTATCGCATAAAGCACTGAATTTTCCATCGGTAATTGTTATAACAAGCTTA
>CAYUZC010000368.1:0-2005 GCA_964449525.1 uncultured Ruminiclostridium sp. | reverse complement strand
AGTATCATTATACGATAATCACCCATACCTTCAAGGCCCTTTAAAAGTACACCTAAGACGTCTTTATCTATTAGTTCAATTGCATGTATCTTTTCCTTAAGCTGGCCTTGATGGCCACATTCATCGGGAGCCTCAATATGGATGTATACCAAATCTCGGCCTGACTGCAATTCTTCTAAAGCAGCCTTTGCCTTACCTAGAAAATTTGTATTTATATTCCCGGTCGCGCCCGGTACATCTACCGAATTCATACCCGAAGCTATGCCGATTCCTTTAATAAGATCCACAGCTGAAATAACAGAGCCACATAGCCCATATTTCTCAATAAAAAGAGGAAATTCGGGCTTTTTACCCTGACCCCAAAGCCATATCGATGTGGCGGGGTTCAAGCCACGTTCTATACGGTTTTTATTTACAGGATGATTTTTTAAAACATCGACGCTCTTTTTCATTAAAGCTAATGCCAGTTCACTGCCCGGTCCCTTTGGAAGATGATCATTAATATTCTTTCCGGAGATATCATGGGGAGGTGTCAGCTTAATGTCCATAGGCCCGTTTTTCCAAACAAGACAGTGGCGATAGCTTATACCCGGATAAAAGGCTATTCCATCTGAATTCAGCTCTTTTGCCACAGCTTTCATGAGCTCTGTGGATTCGGAAGTCGTAATTTCTCCCGCGCTGTAATCCTTCATATTGGAGCTCTCATAATTCCCCTCTTCACTGAGAGTGACTAAATTACATCTCAAGGCTGTGTCATCAGCATTAAGTTTTAACCCCATGCTGATAGCCTCAAGGGGAGAACGGCCTGTATAGTAGGTTTTCGGATTAAAGCCAAAGACTGATAGATTGGCAACATCACTTCCTGCAGGCATTCCCTTCGGAATAGTGTTTACCATTCCTGATATACCCGACTTAATTAGCTTATCCATATTTGGTTTGTTTGCGACTTCCAACGGAGTTCTGCCGCCAATTTCATTGATTGGCCAGTCAGCCATACCGTCGCCAAGAATAATAATATACTTCATACAAAATCACCCTTATATAAAAGCTGCCTTCTAAATTAGAAAGCAGCTTCGTTTAACATTATTAAATCAAAGCTTTGAGATGATGTATTCATCACGCCCGGCAGTGTTCCATACCGGCGACATTCTGTTGGTACGACGGATTGATTTTATTCTGAGTTCTCCTGTGGAGCCATCGGATAAAATATTCATTAAAGCAGCCATTATAGCCGCAACAATTTCACCGTCGTTATTTTGTTCTTGGAGTGATACAGCACTTTCACTTCTTGAAGAATTTTCGTTCATAGCTTCATTTTGTGATTTATCTGTACCAAAAAGCTTTGTAAAAAATGACATACTCTACCTCCAACTTATAAACCTTACACATATAAAATCGATATATATTTTTTTATTATAATACCCTATCTCGTTAAACTTAACACAATGCAGTTAATCAAGTCAATACTGATGCAAAATATTGCGTATTTTCTGCTTTTTGATATAATTATAATTAGTTGAAAATCTTGGGGGAGGAGACTGCGAAACATGGTAAAGATAACTAAGGATAATATTATTATGGATGTTCTTATGATGGATAAGGGTACGGCTCCTGTTTTTATTAAACACGGGTTGCATTGCCTCGGCTGCCCTTCTGCTTCGGGAGAGAGTATTGAGGATGCATGTGCGGTTCATGGAATCGATGCAAATAAGCTTGTGGAAGACTTAAATGCGTTTTTCAATGCCGGATAGAAGATGTCAATAAGTATTATTATGGACGCCCTTAAATAAAGGCGCGTATTTTGAGAGGAGAAATATGAAAATACCTGAAATTGCGGAGCTTATAAAAGCAGAGATATGTACAGAAAAATATGATACTACAATAGATATATTGTCTGCTTGCAGTGCTGATCTTATGAGTGATGTCATGGCATTTTCAAAAGCCAATGCACTACTATTAACCGGTCTGGTGAATCCTCAGGAAATTAGAACTGCTGAAATGATGG
>CAYUZC010000367.1:1248-2007 GCA_964449525.1 uncultured Ruminiclostridium sp. | reverse complement strand
AGAAAGCATCTACATACGAAGGAATAGCGCCACTGATGAAGAACGGAAGAGCGCCAAAAAGTGAAACCAGTATCCAACCCAAAGATACAACCGCAAACCCGTCTCTGGTAAAAAAATTCTTATTTGGGGCCGGAATTTTGTACATACCAAAACCAATGACAATCAAGACCAGTATGGTTATTATAAAAGCCGGAATATCATTTTGCCTATACAGTATTGCTACCAGCAATGACGGTAACATACAGGCTGACTCGATCATCAGCAGAATCCCAAGATTCTTTAATATCATTATAATATTCATATTATCCCCTAACCGATACAACTTCATTGAAATCAGAGATGCGCTTATCAATTGAGATTACAATAACATTGTCGCCATGCTTTATTATATCGTCACCATGGGGAATGATAATCTCATTCTTCCTGGCTATGGCTCCAATTATTAAACCGTTTACTA
Organism: uncultured Ruminiclostridium sp.; assembly: GCA_964449525.1. Lineage (GTDB taxonomy): Bacteria > Bacillota > Clostridia > DSM-8532 > DSM-8532 > DTU059. The sequence goes on along the minus strand of CAYUZC010000367.1, from coordinate 1,550 downwards.
GTTTCAATTTCTTAAGGGGTATATTAAGAAATTTAGTTGATTTATTCGCTACAAATTCAAGAACTTCTGCTTTATTATCAACAATTTTGTATACTGTTTCTGCAGGGTTTCCCATAGCATTGCTGAGACCTCGGACATATTTCAAAATGTAATTTGCCGTTATTAGCTTAGGGTTAACAATGCTATCTACGCCTAAATCATGGAATAATATAGGATTATCGATTTTTGTAATTTTTACAATAACCTTCTTTACTCCACACTGCTTTGCAATCATGGCAGATATGAGATTCTCCTCATCACGC
>CAYUZC010000367.1:0-1238 GCA_964449525.1 uncultured Ruminiclostridium sp. | reverse complement strand
AAAAGCATCCATTTCGCTGAGATTCTCCGAATCAAGGAGAGCTTTATCAGTTCCATCACCGTTAATAACCAAAACATCAGGAAGCTTCTCCGCGAGCTCTATGCTTCTTTCTTTGTTACTTTCAATAATCTTTACCTTAATATCGTTTAGCTTAAGGTTCATGGCCAGATAATGAGCTACCATACCACCACCAACCACCATAACCGTTTTAATCTTTTGAGTGCATTTTCCTATTTGTTTGCAAAAACCAAAAACATCATTTGGCTTCCCTACAATATTCATCCTGTCATCAGCGACTAATCTGAAATCACCATTGGGTATAATAACCTCATTACCTCTTTTGACTGCGCCTATAAGAATATTTTCAAGATATTTACCGGTTATATCTTTAAGCGGGACACCAATTATGGGCATATCATGTGTTGCCACAATTTCAACAAATTCAATCTTTCCTTTTGCAAAATGCTCAACATCGGCAGCTGATGGAAACCTTAACAAGCGAGCTATTTCTCTGGCTGCTGCTTGCTCAGGATTTATTATTAGGTCCAAGCCTAACTCAGCCTTTAATATCGAAAGTTCATTTGCATATTCCGGATCTCTGATTCTGGCGACAGTATGACCGGCTCCAAGCTTTTTTCCGGTAAGAGCACAAACCATATTCATCTCGTCGCTGGAAGTAGCTGCTATTAAAAGATCAGCATTTTTTACCCCCGCCTCCATCATGATTTTTGTGCTTACACCGTTTCCTTTGATGCACATGACATCGAGAGCCTCACTGGCCTTTCTCAGGGCTTCCGGATTTTTATCGATGATAGTAACATCATGGTTTTCTTGGGAAAGATGCTCCGCTAAGCTGTAACCGACCTTACCATCGCCGACTATAATAATTTTCATCTAAAAACCTTCTTTTCTCAATATCAACCATTAAGGTTATACTATTCAGAATATTAATTAATACTTGCCTTGTCAATAGCGTTAGCGTCTTTTTTACAAATGCAAAAAATTACCTGCTTGGAAAAGATATATGAATTTATCTTTTACTGCTTTACTGGTAATATGCTCTAATGCTCTTGCATAATAATCTAATTGTAGCTTATACCTATCTTTAATAATATGCTCCTTTCCCCTAGGAACGTAATCGGTTTTATAGTCTATCAATACAATTCCGTCTACTTCTTCAAAGAAGCAATCAATGACTCCTTGTAATAGAATAGTTTCTTTTCGTGTGTTTTCTAGAT
>CAYUZC010000366.1:0-2012 GCA_964449525.1 uncultured Ruminiclostridium sp. | reverse complement strand
TATGTTAAGGATAACTGCTTTAAGGGAAGGGAGTTATCCGACATAAGTGAAGCAAATACATTTTTAAAGGAATGGTTGGATAATACAGCTAATAGACGCAAGCACGGTACAACCGGGAGAATTCCATATGAAGTTTTCTGTGAAAAAGAAAAAAAGATATTACAACCTCTTCCAGTAGAAGACTTCGTATTTACCAATTCATCACCAGCGACAGTTTGGACTGACTGCCATATATCATATAAAGGAAACTATTATTCAGCTCCACATGAATATATAGGCTGTGATGTTCAAGTTATTGAGGTAAACAATCTCATAAAGATTTATTACATGGGAAAAGAAATTGCCCTTCACGTCTTTGCTGCAGACATGAAAGGCGAACACATTACGGATAAAAAACATTACCCATCAAGTAAAACTATAACACAGGAAGAGATGTTGTCAAACTATCGTGATAAGATGCGTGAGATAGGGCCCGGAGCAGAGGAGTTCCTTGAAAGATTTAAAAACACTTCTATGTACAAGTGCCACCATTTTAGGAGCATATCAGGCATAATTGCTCTTAAGAAAAAATATAGTACTGAAACAGTCAATAGAGCCTGCGAACGGGCATGTTACTTTGAGAACATCACATACCGTGCAGTTAAGAAAATATGTGAAAATGGTATGGATAGGCTACCAATGGACAAGCGTATGTGCGCTGGAGCTGAACAGATTAGCACATATTCAAATGTCAGAGACTTAGGACAGTACCGTCAAATGCTTGCGCTGGGGGTGATTGATAATGAATGATTCTCTTGCTAACAAGCTTAAAAATCTCCGTCTTGCAGGAATAGTTCAGACCGTAGACATGCGTTCTGACCAAGCAGTCAGAGAAAAACTGTCATATATAGAATTCCTCGAACTGCTTGTAAATGATGAATATCTTAACCGCAATCGCAACAGGATATCAAATCTCCGGAAGAGATCAAGAATACCACAACATAAGACTATTGAGGAATTCAACTTCTCATACCAACCAAATCTTAATCGGCAAGAAATATATAGTCTTGGCACCTGTGAATTCATAAGGAAAAAAGAAAATATTGCATTCATAGGGCATCCGGGCACCGGCAAGACTCATCTTTCTATTGCTCTTGGTATAAAAGCAATAGAGCAGGGCTACACCGTGTTGTTTACTACTTTATCAGAGATGATGGATGATCTTTATATGTCAAGGGCAGATAATTCATTGCGGATTAAACTCAGAAAATATACTACTCCTGACCTTTTGATAATAGATGAATTCGGATTGAAGAAGCTTAGTCAGACCAATGTTGATGATCTTTATGAGGTTATTTCAAAGCGTTATGAGAACGTTTCGACTATCATAACATCTAACAAACAGTTAGATGAATGGGGAAATATCCTCTTTGACCCAGTGCTAGCTTCCGCTATCCTAGATAGGTTTGTTCATCACTGTAACTTCATAATCATTGATGGCGATAGCTACAGAATGAAGGAACGTGAGCGTTTAGCCCCTAAAAGACGGGGACGACCAAGAAAGAATGATGAAGAAGCTGATAAGCAGGAGGGATACCAAGAATAATATAGGTGTAGATACTTAGAAAACGGCAACACAATTAGCTATATTAAAATACTGGGAGGATTCTCCGTCCGGCGAAGGATTTTCCCAATGATTATTAAAAAAGAAGTGGGGATTTTTCTCCGACATTTTTGGGACTTTTTTATTGACAACAACAAATTATTGGCATCAAAGCGTCCGGGAAAGGTAAGAAAGTACTCTTTCTTTATGCTTGGATGCTTTGTGCTAATGTACTTAGCTGTTATGGCAGTAGAAATAGTAAAGGCGCTTTCTGGGTTATTTTGATGAGATGAACCATGCGAGAGGGGTGAAAAAGGTGTTAAGACTATTACGGTCAAAAAAGGGAGAGGGGTATGTAGATGTAATAATTATTGTTATGTCTGCGATGCTAGTTATTGCCTTGGTTGTAAGCGTTTTTCCGGTATTTATT
>CAYUZC010000365.1:0-2024 GCA_964449525.1 uncultured Ruminiclostridium sp. | reverse complement strand
GTGAGCATACAAAGCTGGATTGTAAATATAATAATTGAAGTTGCATTTAGTCTTCGAAAACATCGTATAGCCATATAAAAAGTAAGAAAAAACATAAGTAGCACAATGAATGCTAAAGAAATATTATAGTTAGCAGGAATGTTCTCTAATAATGTCATACTTCATCCCCCGGATTAGACATCTTCATTTCGTTCCAGCGTTCACGGGAAATTAAAATGCGTCTGGGTTTACTGCCTTCATACCCGCTTATTAAATTACGCTCTGCCATTTGATCTATTATACGGCCGGCTCTGGCATAGCCAACCTTAAATTTCCTCTGCACAAATGAAACTGAAGCCTGGCCACAGTCAATAACAGCTTCTATAGCTTCGTTCAGCAGTTCATCGCATTGGTCATCTTTTTTACTTTCATCTTCATTCTTAGCATTATCGTTGATGTTTTCTATTATTTCCTGATCATAGTGTGCTCTGATTTGATTCTTAACAAAATCAACAACTAATTCCACTTCCTTATCGGTAACAAAAGCTCCCTTAACACGAATAGGCTTTGGAATACCGACCGGATAATAAAGCATATCACCTTTTCCTAATAGCTTCTCTGCTCCGCCCATATCAATTATGGTACGGGAATCCACCTGTGAAGATACTGCGAATGCTACACGAGAAGGAATATTGGCTTTTATAACACCGGTTATAACATTAACAGAAGGCCTTTGAGTTGCAATGACCAGATGCATGCCTGCAGCACGTGCCATTTGTGCTAAGCGGCAAATTGAATCCTCTACATCATGGGGGGCAACCATCATAAGATCAGCCAACTCGTCAATAATGATAACTACTTGTGGTAGTTTGAGGCCTTCACCCGTCTCATCAATTGAGGCATTATAGCCAAGTAAATCTCTTACACCTCTGTCAGCAAAAAGCTTATAACGGGTAGTCATTTCAGAAACAGCCCACCGTAATGCTCCTGCGGCTTTATTAGGGTCTGTAACCACAGGTATCAGCAAATGGGGAATACCATTATATACGCCAAGTTCCACCACCTTAGGATCTATCATTAAAATCTTGACATCCTCAGGAGTAGACTTGTATAGCAGACTTATAATAATCGAATTGATGCAAACGCTCTTCCCTGAGCCTGTAGCACCAGCAATAAGTACATGAGGCATCTTGGCCAAATCAATAACTACGTTTTCTCCCGAAATATCTTTGCCTAAAGCCACAGAAAGATGTGATCTTTGCTTTTTAAATTCCGCCGACTCTAAAACACTTCTTAGACTTATGGGAGCTACCTCTTTATTAGGCACCTCAATACCTATTGCTGCTTTTCCGGGAATCGGCGCTTCTATTCTGACACCGGTAGCAGCCAAGTTTAAAGCTATGTCATCGGTTAGATTTACAATACGGCTGACTTTTACCCCCGGTCCCGGCTGGAGCTCATATCGGGTAAATGCAGGACCCACTGATACATTAATAATTTTCGCCTCTATACCAAAGCTTTCCAGTGTGCTCTCAAGTTTCTTAGCACTGTCTATTGAAGTGGTTCTTATTTTTTTCATATTATTCTCTCCCTCTTTTGATTTGGAGAGAAGCTCTATAGGAGGGTAAATGTAATCTTCGTTTTTTCCGGTTGAATAATCTATATTATCGACTTTCTCGTTTTTAGGCTCATTTAAGTCACCGATTTTATCAGTTTTGGGTGATTTCTTTACTACAGCATTTTCCAAATCTGAATTTGCAGTTTTGTCCTGCGTTTCATTATGATTCAATTCTGAGCTTGTAACTAACCCTGTCCCATTGTCATTAATATCAAGAATGTTTAGCTGTTTATAATGTAATATCGGTTCGTCACCCATATGGATTTCCTGGGTTGAATCGGTTAGGCTGACCTGAGAATCATTACTTCCCGGCTTTTGCGTGCCATTGTCATTCATAGGAAAATCGAGAATTCGGGCTCGCTTTTTCTTTACGGGACTCATTTTGTTTGTTGCTAAATCTGCTTGATCCTCAACATCTTCTATACTT
>CAYUZC010000364.1:0-2031 GCA_964449525.1 uncultured Ruminiclostridium sp. | reverse complement strand
TTAGTGCTATCGGAGTGTCGTACTTACTGCAAAACTGTGCATGGTATATAACAAGTGGTTTGGCAAAGCAATATCCTAAAATACCATGGATTAGTGAATCTATTTCCATAGGTACCGCAACAACAAAAATAGTAACGGTAATTACACCTATTCTCACTATTATTCTGGTAGTAGCTTTGGTTGTATTGATAAAATATACAAAGATCGGTATGGCAATGCGAGCTATGTCAAAGGACTTTGAAACCAGCCAGCTCATGGGAGTAAAAATAAATTCGGTAGTAAGTTTTACATTTATTATTGGATCATTACTTGCGGCCATAGGTTCTTTGCTTTATTTTACAAACTATACAACAGTTACACCAATTGCCGGTGCAATGCCTGGATTAAAAGCCTTTGTAGCGGCGGTGTTCGGAGGCATCGGAAGCATACCCGGTGCTGTTATTGGAGCGTTTATTATAGGTATATGTGAGAATATTATTAAGGGATTCGGATGGACAACCTTTTCGGATGCCTTCACTTTTGCATTGCTGATAATCATTCTTGTCGCAAAGCCGACCGGGCTCTTCGGTGAGAAATCTACAGATAAGGTATAGGTGAGTGATATGAATGGAAAAAATAGAAATATAAATGGAGTAATCACTCCCCCGGATAATGAAAATGTGTTTTCCAAATCTGTCTTAGGGTTTTTAAGAAAGAATTGGATTGGGTTTGGACTTTTAGCTATACTTTTTGCATCAATTTTTATTCTGGAGCAGTTGATGTCAACTTCTTCCATGCTTTTTGTGGTTTTAAAAAAAGGAGCTATTTATGCTCTGGTTGCAGTTTCAATGAATCTGTTAAATGGTTTTACCGGACTATTTTCATTGGGACAAGCAGGATTTATGCTTATCGGTGCATATACCTATGCGATGTTTACCATTCCTGTAGGAGCTAGGAATTCTGTATACCAGTATTTTGATGGTGGGATTATTAATTTTACAGTTCCCGTTCCTATAGCCCTAATAATGGCCGGGATAGCTGCGGCATTATTTGCTTATCTTATAGGGCTTCCAGTTCTGAGATTGAAAAGTGACTATCTGGCTATCGCCACGTTAGGCTTTGCGGAAATAATACGCGCCTTTTTCCAGTGGGACAAGTTGGGACCTATTACTAACGGCTCAAATCTTCTGAGAAGATTTCCTGTGTTCTCATCCACCTTATATCCTTTTGTTGTGTCTGGTATTTGTATCACAATAATAGTTTTACTTATTAACTCTTCATATGGACGTGCATTTAAGGCAATTCGGGATGATGAGATTGCTGCCGAGGCGATGGGAATAAATCTTGCTAAGCATAAGCAGTTATCTTTTACTATAAGTTCATTTTTTGCGGGAGTAGGAGGAGCCCTTTTGGCTATGTATCAAACAACGGTGCAGGCTGCTGCATTTAAGTCGGCAATGACATATGAAATTCTCCTTATTGTTGTTATCGGTGGTATTGGGTCAGTCACCGGAAGTTGTTTATCTTCATTTTTATTCATTGCTTCCAGTGAGTGGTGGCTGAGATTTTTAGATAACGAAACATACATCGGCAGCTTCAAACTACCGCTTCTTGCATCAGGTTTCAGAAAAGTTGTATTCTCGGTCATAATCATGATTGTTGTTCTGTTTTACAGCAAAGGTATTATGGGGGCAAAAGAAATTTCTATTGATGCCTTACTCCGATTCTTTAAAAAGCTGTTTAGAAAAGACAGTAAGGAGGAGGCAGCATAATGATGGAAAATGTTTTGCATACAGAAAAAATAACAATGCAGTTTGGCGGTGTAATGGCATTATATAATTTGACAATTGATGTTAACAAAGGCGAAATAGTTGCCTTGATTGGACCTAACGGAGCGGGTAAGACTACAGCTTTCAACTGCATAACAGGAGTGTATGAGCCGACAAACGGAAGTGCCAGTTTCTATGGTAATACAATAGTATCAAATCATCCTCAAGGAAAAATGAAAAAGCTTTATTCAGGCGAAAAAGACAAAAAGAGACTAAAGGTAAT
>CAYUZC010000363.1:0-2042 GCA_964449525.1 uncultured Ruminiclostridium sp. | reverse complement strand
AAAAGCGGAATGTCCTGATATGGGTTATCGATTATCTGTAAGAGAGATAGGACAACCTGAACTTCAGTGGTTTTGAAAAAACCGCTCCCGGTATCTGCAAATACGGGAATCCCTGCCAAAGTCAATTCTTCCACAAATACATTCGACCAGTTTCTGGTCGTTCTCAATAAAATTACAATATCTCGGTATTTTAGATTTCTATATTTCTTCTTTTCTTTATCAAAAACAGCAAAGAAATTCCCTGCCTCATCGGGTTCCATAAGCATTCGTAATCTTTTTGCCACCATCCTGGCCTCGCATTGCATATTATCAAGCATTTCCTCTTCTTGCGGGGCTGCTACATCATCATCTCTTTCCTCTGTGTAGCTATTAGATTCGTCATCTGAAATACCTGTATTAATAATATGTAGCTCGGCGCTCCCACCTGAAATCATCTTTTCCTGCTCATTTTCCGGGAATTCTGCGCCGGGGTTTAGGGCTTCATTTTCGGTGTAATCCAATTCTCCCGCATTTACTGACATTATCTGGCTGAAGATAAAATTAACGGAATCCACAACATTTTTACGGCTCCTAAAATTCTTATACAAAAGAATCTTTCTAAAAGGGCTGTCCTTTTCATTCGAATATGTGCTATATTTATGCATAAACAGCTCAGGTCTTGCCTGCCTAAACCTATAAATGCTTTGTTTAACGTCACCTACCATAAACACATTGGGCTTTGGACTGTCAACCTTAGATATCATGTTTATTATGATTTCTTGAACCATGTTGCTGTCCTGATACTCATCAACCATTATCTCATCAAAACGCTCTCTATATTTCAAGGCTGTATCCGATGGTTTAAGCTTTCTATCCTGATCCTTTGCCGAAAGAATTTCAAGGCAATAGTGCTCTAAATCATTAAAGTCCAATACCGATTTTCGATTCTTTTTTTCGGTGTACTTTTTAGACAACTCTATCACTAAATTGGCAAGACATTTCATCTTGGCATAAAGAGCATTCAAATCACCCGAAAGCTCTGCTGATTTGGCATTTACGGTTTGCTCTCTGAGCTTCTTAACCCGTTTTTTTACATCATCTCGTATAGCTTTAACTATTTCCTGCTTAGATTTATCTACCTCTTTATCAGCTCTCGGGAGAGTCGAAAAAGTAAATGTATCAATACCGAAATATAAATCGTCCCATACAGATTTAGAATGCAGTTTTTCGCTATTTTCTAAAAGCATAACAAGATTATTTACATTTAATAAATCCTCCTGATAAACAGGTAGATATTTTTCAATTCCCAGCCCTGTTTTTATTATATCCACAGCACGGGTGAGCATGTCCCTCATACCCTCAAGTTCGATTTTTACCGAAGCTAAAAGCACCCTGCCCCATATAGTAGATGCAAAATCAGTTCCTTCGGGGATTTTTAACGCTTCTGTCATTTCCTCCAGCCATCTTTCAGGCCACGGACTGCTCTGTATAAAAGAATATAGATTCAGAACTATGTCCATTAGATTCTGATCATCCCGATTACCGCCATAGCTTTCTAAAAGCTCATAAAAGTCCTGATCTTCTTCCTTTTCATATTGCTCTTCGAAAATATCATTTAAGGCTTCAAGCTTCATTAAGGAGCTTTCTGTCTCGTCGGCAATTCTAAAATCCGGATCAATGTTAATAATTTGAAAATTACTTCGGATGACCTCGGTACAAAAAGAATGAATGGTAGTTATACTGGCCTTTCCCAATAATGCCATCTGTCTTTGTATCTTGGTTGAGCCCGGATTGCTTTCCAAATATTTCGAAATGGCGTCGGCAATTCTTTCCCGCATCTCTGCTGCTGCAGAATTGGTAAAGGTTACAACCAAAAGCTTATCTATATCAATGGGATTTTCATCGTCGGTTATTTTCTTTATTATGCGCTCAACCAAAACGGCTGTCTTACCCGCGCCGGCGGCAGCTGCAACCAGAAGATTACAATTCCTTGCAGTGATGGCATCCCATTGTTCATTTGTCCATCTGGTTTCACTCATATTGCTTCTCCTTAAAGCTTTCCC
>CAYUZC010000362.1:1511-2051 GCA_964449525.1 uncultured Ruminiclostridium sp. | reverse complement strand
TACTTCTATAGACCAATTGCGGGATGTAGAGAGCATCAACCTTTATCCTGATCTACTGGAGAGTATGACCGAAACTGATGCCTTTAAGAAAATTATGGACGGTACACGAGACCATTCACGTACCCCTATGCAGTGGAGCAGCGAAAAGTATGGAGGTTTTTCCGGGTCAGAGCCCTGGATAAACGGCGATGATGACTATATAACTTGTAATGCAGAGAGCCAAGGCAACGACAAAGACTCGGTCTTAACCTTCTACCGGGATATTATAAAGCTGCGTAAGGAAAATATCAGCTTAATTTATGGTGATATTAAAATTGTTAACAAACGCGCAAAAGACTTGTTCACATATTATAGGAAGAATGAAAATGAGACCCTTTATATAGAGTGTAATTTAAGTAACAAAGAAAAAAAGCGTAAGGGTAATCTCCCTTACGCAGTTAAACTTATTTCCAATTACCCCGAAACTTTAAAAGGTATCTTGAGACCTTATGAGGCAATAGTGTGGAAATTGAATTAATCGATTGTGAATTCCACAATGGC
>CAYUZC010000362.1:0-1501 GCA_964449525.1 uncultured Ruminiclostridium sp. | reverse complement strand
ATCCAAGTTAAATTCGATAGTGGCGGTAAGCTCACTGTCATCAAATTTCTCATTATCTGATCCGGGTAAAGCCGAAATCTTAATGACTGCCTTGTAGTTGCCTGATGTAAGCTTTTCTCCGTCTTTATTTGTCATATCCCATTCATCCCGCCATTTAAAGGCCTCACCGGGATTGATTGTTTTATATACCAAAGCCATGGTAAAGGCTCTTCCATCGGAAAATTTGTAGACCTCATTCCCGGCATCGTCGGTTATGGTAACCTCAAATTGCTGTCCTGATCCAAACATCAATTCTACTGGATTGGTATAGTGGCTCATTAACTCAAAATCAAAAACAACTTTACCATCTTTAATCTCATGAGACGCTCTGGTTTCAAGCTTTCCCTTCATAATTGAAGGAGCTTCGGGCTCCGGGTATTCGTTAATTGCTTTATCAGTAAAGTATACCAATGTTGCTAATTCTCCATAGGTAGTATTGGTCTTAGGATCAAAAATACCATGTCCTCGGCCACGAGCGATATCCTTCATATAGGCTACTGTTATAGCATGATTGTACTTGGCGTCTATTTTCTCGGTATCCGCATAAATCAACATTTTTATGGTCATTATTTCATCCAGATTCATATTTGTCTTGTCTGCCCAAATCCGGGTAAATTCATATACGATTGCTTCTCTGGCAATTGAGTCCGGAGTACCCTCATATTCCTCATCAATAAAAAGCCTGACTGCATCTTTAAAATCTTCAAGTGTTATAAATGAATTTAAGTTGTTGTCCTTTAGTATTGAATCAATATCAGCTTGCTTTTTAAGTTCATCAATAAATCTTTGAGACCAATGGCTGGTTTTTGTTCCCTGTGTAGTCGCAAAAACGGGAACAGCTAAGACAAAAATCAACAAAAACGCTATTAATAAAGTAAATAAATTTCGTTTCATTATAATCACTCCCCAAAAAAAAGTATTCAATTAAATAGACGGGGAATGTTCATAAAGGTTCAGAATAGAGCAAAAATACATAACAGACAGGTTTGTTTTTTTGCTTCTATTAAGAAAGCTCGAACATTCCCGTATAAAGTTGATAGTATTTACCCTTTTCTGCAATAAGGTCGTCATGGTTACCCCGCTCGATAATATTTCCGTTTTCCAGTACCATAATGGCATTGGAATTACGAACGGTGGATAGCCTGTGAGCTATTACAAAGACAGTTCTACCCTCCATAAGGGTATCCATTCCTTTTTCAATCAAAGACTCAGTTCTTGTATCGATTGAACTGGTGGCTTCGTCCAGAATTAAAACAGGAGGATCGGCAACGGCGGCTCTGGCAATGGCCAAAAGCTGTCGTTGGCCTTGACTTAGGTTAGCACCGTCAGCGGTAAGCACAGTATTATATCCATCGGGTAAATGCTTGATAAAGGAATGCGCATTGGCGAGCTTCGTAGCCTTAATAACTTCCTCGTCTGTAGCATCAAGCTTTCCGTAACGAATGTTTTCCATAACCGTATC
>CAYUZC010000361.1:0-2055 GCA_964449525.1 uncultured Ruminiclostridium sp. | reverse complement strand
AACATCACAAACCTTTGAAACCAAAGGAACAGTGCGGGAAGCACGGGGATTGGCTTCAAGTATATAAACCACATCTTCAAAAATGGCATACTGAATATTCATCAAGCCGACCACCTTCATTTCGATCGCAATGCGGCGCGTATATTCGTTAATGGTTTTTATATGTTTTTCAGGAATACTTACCGGAGGAATGACACATGCAGAGTCACCGGAATGGATTCCGGCAAATTCGATATGTTCCATAACAGCAGGAACTAAACAATTGTTACCGTCGGTTACAGCATCGGCTTCACATTCTGTTGCATGGTCAAGAAACTTATCTATTAGTACGGGCCTTTCAGGGGATATTTCTTCGGCCGAAGCGATATAATTTCTTAGGGATGCTTCGTCGTAAACAACCTCCATACCTCTTCCTCCAAGTACGTAGGAAGGTCTTGCCATCAATGGGTACCCGATTTTATATGCTGCGACAAGAGCCTCATCAAAATTACACACCATTGCGGATTGAGGCATTGGAATATCAAGTTTATTCATTATATCGCGGAATCTGTCACGGTCTTCTGCAAGGTCGATAGTTTCGGGGGAGGTACCCAGTATCTTTACGCCGGCACTTTCCAGTTCTCTTGCGATATTGAGTGGTGTTTGGCCTCCGAATTGGGCTATAACCCCCAATGGTTTTTCTTTATTGTATATACTTAATACGTCTTCTACAGTCAAAGGTTCAAAATACAGCTTGTCAGAGGTATCATAATCGGTTGATACTGTCTCCGGATTGCAGTTTACGATTATAGTTTCATATCCTAAATCTCTTAATGCGAAAGCAGCGTGAACGCAGCAATAATCAAATTCAATACCTTGACCTATTCTATTTGGTCCTCCGCCAAGAATCATAACCTTCTGTCTGCTATTGAAAGGACTTCTATCTTCTATATTGTATGAAGAATAATAGTAAGCTGAATTCTCTACACCGCTAACAGGTACAGCATCCCAACCCTCAACAACACCGATAGATATTCTCTTTTTTCTTATTGATACTTCTTTTTTATTTAATATCTTAGCCAAATATAGATCGGAGAAACCGTCTTTTTTTGCACGAATGAGTAGTTTGTCAGGTAATGTGCTGTCTTTATAGGAAAGTATTTCTTCTTCAAGGGCAACAAGCTCCTGCATTTGCTCAATAAACCATTTCTTAATATGGGTCAGATTATGAAGATCTTCTACTGAAGCACCCTTACGGAGAGCTTCATACAGGATAAAGTGACGTTGGCTTGAAGGCTCTATTAGAAGCTCCATCAGCTTTTCCAGTGGCATACTGTTATAATTACCGGCAAAACCCAGTCCATATTTTCCTATTTCCAGGGAGCGTATGGCTTTTTGGAAAGCTTCTTTATAGTTTTTGCCTATGCTCATTACTTCACCGACTGCGCGCATCTGGGTACCGAGTTTATCCTGAGCATCCTTAAATTTTTCAAATGTCCAGCGGGCAAATTTTACTACAACATAATCACCCCAAGGCGTATATTTATCCAGAGTTCCTTCTCTCCAATAGGGAATTTCATCAAGGGTCAATCCAACTGCGAGCATGGCTGAAATAAGGGCTATAGGAAAGCCCGTAGCTTTAGATGCCAACGCAGATGAACGTGATGTTCGTGGGTTAATCTCAATTATAACCACTCTGTCTGTAACGGGGTCATGGGCGAGCTGTACATTGGTTCCGCCTATTACTTCAATAGCTTCAACTATTTTATATGCATAGTTTTGTAAACGATTCTGTAGTTCGGCACTTATTGTCAGCATAGGAGCGGTACAAAAAGAATCTCCTGTGTGCACACCCATAGGATCAACATTTTCTATGAAGCATACTGTTATCATTTGGTTTTTTGCATCACGGACGACTTCCAGCTCAAGTTCTTCCCAACCGAGAACCGATTCCTCTATAAGCACCTGACCTACAAGACTGGCCGCAATACCACGGTTTGCTATAGTGTGGAGCTCTTCAACATTATAAACCAACCCTCCGCCCGTACCACCTAAGGTAAAGGCTGGACGGACTAC
>CAYUZC010000360.1:0-2056 GCA_964449525.1 uncultured Ruminiclostridium sp. | reverse complement strand
TTATTGGCTGAAATAGCCGTATACATACTTATTCTTGTTGCTGTGAGATGTATTATCAAAAAATCGAAGGGCAGTTTGAAAGGGTTGTTTTTGATTTCCACGCCCGGGGGTGAAGAAAAATTATTGGATGTAACCATATCAAATAAAATAAATGAGGCCACCGGACTTTCTGAAAAAGTCATTCAGTTCTGCCTAACTAACAAAATTGATATGAAAACCGCAAGTCATGTGGGACTGGCAGTAGAAGAAATGGCTGTCAATATTACTGAACACGGGTATAAGAAAAACATTAAAAACTATATTGATATTTTGATCAAAATTAGGGAGAATGAAGTGATAATTGCCTTGCGGGATAATGGAATACCCTTTGATCCCACCATGTATAAGGAGGATGAAAACACCTATAGCTGTAGCGGAATTTTACTGGTTAAGGCATTAGCTGAAAGTATTCATTATACAAGATTAATCGGACTGAACAGCACAATCATCATTCTGGCCCGATAATGGGATCAGGGTGATACCGGGAGATAAAATGATTGAGCTTTATCTGACAGATATAAGAAAGCTGGAAAACGGCTACGTGAATCTTCTTGGTGAGATCACGCCAAAACGAAGAGAAAAAACAGAGCGTTATATTTTTCTTCAGGATAGGCTAAGGTGTTTGGCCGGTGGTTTGCTGTTAAAAGAAGTATTGGGCATTCAAAGAGATGAAGAGCTTATTTTTAATACTTATGATAAACCGGCTTTGGAGAGGATGGATAAACATTTTAACTTATCCCATTCGGGGGATTATGTGGTGTTAGCTGTTGATGTTTGCTCCGTGGGAGTGGATATCGAGCGAATTGAAAAAGCCGACATGGCAGTAGCGGAAATGTGTTTTCAAAAAGACGAACTGGGGTACTTAACCAACGGCAAGGATGATTTGAATCAGAAGTTTTTTTCGCTTTGGACCTTAAAGGAAAGTCTGATGAAAGCCACAGGTCTTGGGCTTAGCCTTCCTCCTGAAAGTTTCAGTGTGTTGCATTTTGATAAACCTTTCATATTTGAAGATGGGGTAATATGGCATTTTAAACAGTATCATCCCGATGAAAACCATATAATATCAGTTTGTGCCTCTCGTCAAGAGTTTATACCCAATTTTCAGGAAATCGTTTTTTATAAATAGCCAGTATTTTTGATTTCCGGATGATGTTAATTATCATTCTATAAAACTACTCCGGAAACGATGCTTTAAGGTAAGAATTTGTAATGAAGACGATAGAGCCATTTGGAAAGTTTCAAAAATGTAGAGTAATGAAACAATAATATTTAGGGACCTAATTATTATATTGACAAACAATGGGAAGGGCAGTATAATGAATAATAGTTAGGAACCTAAGTATTTTATTTTTTATGGAGGAATTTTATATGCCCGAAACAGTTTCAAATAACCTGTACCATGCTCTGCAACGATTAAATAGATATATGCGCAGAAGCAAACACCTTGTAATGCCTCAAAAAGAGGGTATTCATCGTGGACATATTCACCTGTTATTTTTAATATCAAAAAACAGCGGGGTAATACAAAGAGATTTAGCAGAAATGATAGATATGCGTCCATCATCTTTAACGGAAAAATTAGTTGGTTTGGAGAAGCACTCTTTAATAAAACGAGAACAAGATAAAAAAGATCGAAGAGTAATGCATGTATATTTAACAGATGAAGGAAAATCTGTTGTTGATGGTTTCGCTCGAGCTGATGATAAATTATTATCTTACATTTTCAACTCGCTTACAGAGCAAGAAGCAGAAACAATGCTGGAGCTGGTAAATAAAATTAACGCAAATTTAGAGACGATTGATAGTGAAGATACATCCAATAATTAACGAGGTTTTATATTTGAAAGGAGAGATATTATAGCAAAAGGTTTTAGTGGTAAGTTGAGGTTTGGCAGTGAAGAAGATAAAGAAGTAAAAATCACAAGAGATGGTTTATATAGAATTT
This sequence comes from uncultured Ruminiclostridium sp., assembly GCA_964449525.1. GTDB lineage: Bacteria > Bacillota > Clostridia > DSM-8532 > DSM-8532 > DTU059. The sequence goes on along the minus strand of CAYUZC010000360.1, from coordinate 72 downwards.
TCAAATATTTTAAACCTTTTTGGAAACAAATGCTTATAACAGCTGTTTTATTGTTAATGGTCTCATTACTGG
>CAYUZC010000359.1:0-2062 GCA_964449525.1 uncultured Ruminiclostridium sp. | reverse complement strand
CTTTCTGAATACATGGTTCAGTTAAAGGATGTCAATACGACCATGGAAGAAGTCGTTCATGTTTCAGAGGCATTCGTTAAGCAGACCCATGAAATGAATAACATTCTGGACTTAATAAGGGGCATTTCAAACCAAACAAATTTACTGTCCCTGAATGCATCAATTGAAGCAGCGCGTGCAGGCGAAGCCGGAAGAGGATTTGCTGTAGTCGCTGATGAAATCCGTAAACTATCTGATAGTTCAGAGGAGCTTGTTGAGCAGATTGCCAAGATAGTTAATGCTATACAAGTATCAATGAATAATATGACTCAGAAATTGTCAAACAGCCTTAATGAATTAGAAAAAAGCAATGATATGGTCACGGTAACAATGGACAGCTTCCGTGATATAAGGGATGCTAATGACGTTGAATGTGCTATGGTTTTAGAAATAAAGAGAATGATGAAAGAACTTTTTACAGGCGTTACGAATATTGCTGATAGCATGGGAAAAATTGAGAATGCTACAAATGAAAATACAATAGTATCACAGGATATTTCGGCAACTGTTCAAGAAGAAACAGCCAACCTCGAAGAAGTAGCAAGCAAAATGGAATTACTTGAAGATCTAACTAAAAATCTTGGGGATTTGGTTCTGAAGTTTAAATTATAGACCATCTATTAGTTTAAATTATGGTTTATAAGCAGAGACAAATATTTGACCAATTTAAAATAGATTTACTAAACCCCCGGTTGCTGACGCAACCGGGGGTTATAAATTAAAAAAATAATATCAAAATTCAATAATCTCTCCAGACACAAACACAGATTTTATATTGATATCATCATCGAAAATGCAAATGTCTGCATCCATACCCTGAGCAAGTATACCTTTGGTTTTAGCAGAAATGACTTTCGCTGGGTTTATTGTCATCATACGCACCGCGTCGGCTATCGGGATTTGTGCAAGCTTATGCATCGTACGGATGCAACGATCCGCCGTACATACGCTGCCCGCAAACGCCGTTCTGTCCATAAGCATGGCAACTCCATCCTCTAGAATAACATCCTGACCTTTATCAAGGCTACCCAGCTTGACTATCTCTCCATCGCTCAATCCTGCCCCCCTCATGGAATCAGTGACGAGACAAATCTTATCATGTGGCTTGAAGCGTAATATCAACTTCAACAGTTCAGGCGGGAGGTGTTTACCGTCTGCTATAATCTCAACCGTAATTTCGTCTATCAAATAAGCACTTTCCACGACTCCAAGATGCCTGTATGGGCCTACTCTTCTAAGTGAAGACATACCGGAATAAAGGTGGGTTATATGGGTATATCCATGCTCAAAAGCTGAAAGTACATCAGGATAGAAAGCATCCGAGTGTCCAATCGAACCCACTATTCCTTTCTTCTTAAGAAGATCACCAACCTCCAACGCCCCTTCTAGCTCAACTGCAACTGAGACCCTGAGTATATCTTCTGAGGCATCAAGAATTTTTTTAAAGTTTTCGATATCGGGATTTTTTAAATGCTCCGGATCCTGTGCACCTGCCTGGGCAGGTGAGAAGTACGGGCCCTCAAGGTGCAGTCCCAACAGATTAGGGCCTTTTTTTATAATTTTTTTAGCTTCTCTGAAACACTCAAAGGCGGTGAATAATTCATCGTCCGAACATGAGAGTGTTGTCGGAACAATTGATGTCGTACCGTGCACAAGGTGTGCTCTCGCTGCGCCAATAAATGACTCGGGAGTGCCGTCCATAAAATCATGTCCACCGCCTCCGTGAGAATGTAAATCTATGAAACCAGGGCTTATATAATTACCCTCAGCATCAAAAACCCTGTCTGCATAACCATTAAAGCTACCTTCAAACACATCGGCAATCTTACCGTCCTGTATAATCAGACCCCCGTTATTTATTGTTCTGACAGGCGTTATTACTGTTCCGTTTATAATAGCAGTTTTCATTAATTATCACCCCTCCATAACACCTAATAAATATCTGAACTAATCTATCTAATGTATTCGGCTGAATCTTTATCGAGGTAAAGCGATGCCCCTGTATGCCTGCGCAAAACAGATG
>CAYUZC010000358.1:0-2066 GCA_964449525.1 uncultured Ruminiclostridium sp. | reverse complement strand
CATAGAATCCAGCTGTGATGAGACAGCAGCAAGTGTAGTGAAAAATGGACGGGAAGTGCTGTCCAATGTGATCTCTTCCCAGATTCCCATCCATCAGAAGTTCGGAGGTGTCGTACCAGAAGTGGCTTCACGAAAGCATGTGGAGAACATCGCCTCTGTGGTGGAGATGGCCCTGTCTGAAGCAGGTGTAAAGAAAGAGAATCTTTCCCTTGTGGCCGTGACCCATGGACCAGGTCTTGTGGGCGCGCTGCTTGTGGGACTTCAGTTTGCGAAAGGATATGCGTTCTCTTTGGGGATTCCACTTCTTGGCGTGAACCATATTGAAGGGCATATAGCTGCTAATTATATCAGTCATCCTGACTTAAAACCGCCCTATATCGGATTGGTAGCGTCGGGAGGGCACAGTCATATAGTCTACGTTAAGGATTATCTTGATTTTGAGATTCTCGGAATGACAAGAGATGATGCAGCAGGCGAGGTTTTTGATAAAATTGCCAGAGTTTTGGGACTGGGTTATCCGGGAGGACCTGCTATTGATAAGCAGGCAAAGCTGGGGAATCCGAAAGCTGTCCACTTTCCAAGAGTCAATTTTTCCGGCAGTTCCTATGATTTTTCATTCTCGGGATTGAAAACTGCTGTTATTAACTATGTAAACCAAGCCCGACAAAAGGGCGAGGAGCTTAATATCCCCGATATATGTGCATCCTTTCAACAGGCTGTGGTGGATGTGTTGGTGGATCATACTTTAAAAGCCGCGAAAAGTTTGGATGCTAAGACAATAGCTCTTGCGGGAGGAGTTGCCTCAAATTCTCAACTCAGGGAAACACTACAAAACAGAGCAAAAAAAATAGGCATTGAAGCACTGTTTCCCAAGCCGATACTGTGTACCGATAATGCGGCTATGATTGGATCTGCCGGTTATTATTCATTTTTAAAGGGTGAGTTTTCAGATTTAACTCTTAATGCCGTACCATCTCTCGTCATAGGAGAAGGGCATAAAAAATAAGCTTTAAAATGATCGTTTTTTTCTCTGAAAAATAAACAACTGCCTGTGAAAATGTTTAAATTTTAGGCTGTGGAGACTGTGGAAATAGTCATAAAAATAGCTTATATTGCCCGTTTTATCTGTGGATAACTCTGTGGATATTGTGGATAAGCTTGCTATTAATCCCCAAGTGCTTGATACATTTCATAAGAATTCGTAACTTTTTTTACATAATTTTGAGTCTGTTCATATGGAGGAATGCCTCCATATTTTTTTACTGCGTTAGGCCCGGCATTATAGGCGGCCAAAGCAAGCTTCAAATCACCGTCAAAGGCTTTTAACTGATAATAGAGGTATTGTGTACCCCCGAGAATATTCTGTTCGATATTATAGGCATCAGTAACCCCAAGGCCTTCAGCCGTTCCCGGCATCAATTGCATAAGCCCCATTGCTCCGGAGGTTGAAAGTGCAAATGGCTGGAATCCGGATTCTTCTTTAACAACAGCACGGACCAGTTTCGAGTCGAGGCCGAATTGATTTGAATAAGTATTTATGGCCGCATCTATTCTAGGCATAAGTTCATTAATCTGGGTTTGTGAAAGTCGGGGATAAACCGATTCATATGAGCCGGAGACCAAAGGATACTTGGTTTTTTTAGTGCTATTGGTTGAAGGATCCATATCTATAATAGGTGCAGCTGATTCTCCTAATGCGTTAGCTGATTCTGCTAATGAGGTAGGCGATACATAAGACGCTGTAGCTTTATCCAGCTCTTGAGCAAAACCCACATTATTGCTCGAATGAACATTCATTTTTATAGGCAAACGTCCCTGAATTTCTGATATTTTTTGATTCATTAAAGAAGAGATATTGGGCAAATTAGAAATATTCATCAGCTTCCACCTTTCTTAATAAGTATATCGGAATTTTTGCCTCTTTTATAGAGTAAAAATTGAGTAATTTCTCCATGGGAAATTCGTCCGTCTGAATTGAAACTGTATTTTCAGCAAATAATTAGTATAGAAAATAATTGGATGGTGATTATTATGAAGATTAACAAAAGAAGCTTTTTTTCTGCCAT
>CAYUZC010000357.1:0-2083 GCA_964449525.1 uncultured Ruminiclostridium sp. | reverse complement strand
GATTCATCTCGTGTAAATCCTCATGATTATAAATATTAGTCATAATTCTTCGGCTTGAAGGATTATTTTTAAGATCAAATATAACCCTATCCACCTGATCAAATTCGCCTTCTTTATACTTGTGCTTTATTCCTAACTGATAACCGTAAGCCTTGCCTATCGAGCCATTTTCATCAGCCCATGAGTCCCAAATATGGCTGTTTAATTCATTCACATTATTTGATTTTTTTTGCCAAATCCACAATATCTCATCTATAGCAGCTTTGAGATTAGTGGGTCGTAAGGTCATTATAGGGAACTCTATAGATAAATCATACCTGTTTACGACACAAAAACTTTTCCGGGTATGAGCCGGTGATCCGTCAGACCATCTGGGTCTTACTTGTGTTCCCTCATCCGAAAAACCATTTTTCAGAATATCATTGCACATATCAATAAAAATAATATCAGTCTGGCTCATTTCAGGGACCTCCTCATATAACAAACAATTAAATACACTTTACTCAATTATACACTAAAAAATAATATACCCCACCTGTTTTGTATTTACAACCCGATGTTTGTATGCGTTTCTGCAACTTTGCTTATAATATGGTATATTAGGATTGATATCGCTTGATACTATTATTGGCATTAGGAGAGGCATACAATGAAATTAAATCCTGAAATCAGAATTCTGGGGTTCGATACCCCATATGAAGAATCAAAGCTTGTAGTTTTTGGGGCTCCCTTTGATGGGACAGTTTCTTATAGGCCGGGTTCACGCTTCGCCCCAAGTTCAATACGTAATGAATCCTTCGGCATTGAGACCTATAGTCCATATCAAAATACCGATCTTCTTGATATTAAGGGCTGTGACGCAGGAGACCTTCCTCTTCCCTTTGGCGACCCAAAGGCTGCGTTAGATATGATTAACAGTTTCACTCGTGATATAATTCAGGATGATAAAATTCCGATTATGCTTGGCGGAGAACATCTTGTCACACTTCCGGCTGTCGAAGCCATATTAGATAAGTATCCTGAGCTTTGTATACTGCATTTGGATGCCCATGCTGATGTTCGTGACACATATATGGGTGTTTCCCTTTCTCATGCAACTGTCATGCGCAGAATCTGGGATAAAATTGGCGACAAAAGAATCTGGCAATTTGGAGTTCGTTCCGGAGAAAAATATGAATTTGAATGGGCAAATGAACATAACACCCTAAATATTTTTGATTTATACGGAATAGAAAACGCCCTTGATATAATAGCAGAAAGACCTATTTATCTCACGATAGACTTAGATGTCCTTGATCCGTCAGTTTTTCCGGGAACGGGAACCCCAGAACATGGCGGTATTAGTTTCATGGATCTTATATCCTTTATACTGAAACTTAGGAAAAATTTTATTGTTGGGGCTGATTTAGTTGAGCTTGCGCCTCAGTATGATATAAGTGGTATTTCTACAGCTGCAGCTTGCAAACTATTAAGAGAATTGGCTTTAATGCTTGCAGTATAAACGATTATTGAACAACCGTAGTAACCCGCATTCGGGTCTCTTTTTCCCATACCTCAACTAAAATACCGCCGTTTAAAATAGTCTGATATATTTTAGAACCCTGCCCGGCAATGCGTTCTATCGCTTCCGGGCTTGGGTGCCCGTATGTGTTTCTACCTACTGACATAACTGACATATTCGGATTTACAGCATTAATAAAGCTTTGATCATTTGAATATTTTGAGCCGTGATGAGCTACTTTCAGTAAATCACAGCTTAATTGCACATTATTATCCAGAAGCCGTTTTTCTGATTCAAAGCCGATATCTCCCGTAAAAAGCGCACCAAAATCTCCGTAATCCAATCTTACGACCAAGGACAGTTCATTGGCATTCGTGGTAGAATCACTTGGCATCAAACCTTCTTCCGTAAAAGGATATAGTGATTTGAGGGTCAGATTGTCCTCGTTATAAATATAATTTCCTTCTTTCATCCGGGCAACAGGTACACCCTTTTCTACTGCATAATCAGTGAGCTCTCTCATTTCAATATCAAATGTATCTGCAACAACAAGCTTCTTTACATTTATTTTGTCAATAACAG
>CAYUZC010000356.1:0-2087 GCA_964449525.1 uncultured Ruminiclostridium sp. | reverse complement strand
ATTTTTATGTTTTCCTGAGTTTCTTCTAAATACATTATGTAAAGGTATTCATCATCTCTGGAGACATTCTCACTGATCGTAAATCTGTCGGATGGAATACCCGTTAAATCAACAAGTAAATCACGTCTTTTTTTAAGCTTGTTACTTCCGCCCGGCACATCTGAATAATCTACAGGAACCCTAACCTTTTCTGTCATAACATCCAATTTATTAATATAATTCATTACAAATAGTTTAAAATCTGAAGGGCAAAAAACTAGGACGCTCTTAGAAAATTCCGGATAATTTAGAGTCTCCATGGTTATGTTTTGTAGTTCAAGATTATCAAAACGTTTTTTTAATTCACTTGCTGTAATGTTTACTGTATTATATACAAAAAACGTATCATCATTTTTGAGTTTTTCTATATCAAACATCTTAATTATTTCAGTTGCAAGTTTTACAGATTCGTTTGTACCATTAAGCCAGACCGTCTGAATACTTCTTTCAAAAGTTATAACATTCACATCCGACAATCTGTTAAGTATAGGAATAATATCATCTGTGGTTAAATATGTCATTTTCACGCTACTAATTATAATGTTTTCACTAAGTGCATTTTGAGGTATATCAATAGTTTTTTGCAGAGTTATTATCTCTGCTACTTCGTTTTTGCTCCCATAAACCCAAAGTATCATAGGGTTTGAATCAACAATAATTCCCGTATTTAAGCCAATATCCTGGAGTATGGAATTCATTTCCTCTGCCGCTATATATGTCAATTTTATCGGAGTGAGGTTTGCTGAAGAATATGTATTATCAGATATGCTTTCTGCCCTATCCAGCATATAAATAAGCTCATTAACCTTACTTAAATCCTGTGGCAATCCCTGTACCAAAATAACTTTTTTATTACTGTCAAGAATTGCTTTTTGAACCGGGATCTGTAAAGCATTTATCTGCTCCGAAATTATATCCGATGTGATATATTTCAATACAAATTTCGTCAAGGATAATTTATTATAGAATTCACTGGTCAGAGTATCTCTTTTCCCGACAATCAGAGTATTATTATTATTTAAATACTCCATTGCCACAGAATTCAGCAAATATTCCAACGCAGTTTTTGAATCAACACCATCAATACTGATGTTGACCTTCATAGGTTCGCCGGTATAGATAATATTTTTATTCATATTGACGGCAATAGCAGATAATACATCCCGTATATCAGCATCTTTCATATTTAGAGATATATTATCACTTTCCTCTAAAGCCATTGAAGGCATATAACCAAAACAAGAGATAAAAACAGTCATTATCAAGAATAACATTAGTGACGATTTAAAAAATCTGTTTTTTGACATATGTAAAACCTCCAATAAAAACTTATTTAATTATTGTTATCAATTTTTTTCTGTAAGAACAAGAACCATGTTCTCGCTTCCATTATCCAATGTAATACTGTCCTTTTCAATTCTGGCTACTTCCCATTTGCTGTTTCCGACTGTATCATTCAGACCAAGTATATAGGAGTATCCTCCCCATTCAATAATTGCTGTCGATTTCATATTAGAATACACTACACCAACAAGCTTCATGGGAGATTCAAAAGGATCTTTTTCTTGTTCGATGGCTTCGCTGATGTCCGAACGTATTATCTGAGGCAACACATCCACCTTCGGTTGGTCAGTATCCAACGGGGCTTCGGTATTAGGTGATTCTGTCGCACTTGGCTCATTTTTTACTGTTTCTTTATCATCACCTGAAGGCAAATTAATAATGACTGCAACAATAATTAATATGATTAATATCGGTATCATGAAGGTTAGTGATTTATTCTCTTTAAAGAATTTTTTAATTGCTGTTTCTTCAGTTGTTTTTTTTTCCATATCAAGTCATCCCCCTCTTAATCACAAGCAATATTTAATAATTATTATACTTTTCTAGATATATCAATGTTAATATGTCAAAAAACTTAGATTTGCTGATATTTATACGGTTCAATATTATTTAGCAATTACAAACATTCATTGTCAATCTTAAGAATAAATTACTTAATAAAATCTAAAATACCACTCTAATATACGAGACCCATACAGACCGGC
>CAYUZC010000355.1:0-2105 GCA_964449525.1 uncultured Ruminiclostridium sp. | reverse complement strand
TTTGCTTTTTCCGAAAAAGCCTTAAACGCAATCGGAATATTTCCAATCTCTGCTCTTGCCTCAACAATAGGCTTTCCTGTTTCCTTCGAAAGGGTCTGTGCAAGATCTTCCTTATCTCTTTCAACAAGAGCTAAGAACTTATACATGATCTCAACCTTCTCGTATACGGGAATCTTTGACCAGATTTTCTGACCCTTTTTAGCTTCTGCCACTGCAATGGCCACATCTTCTTCAGTTGCAGAAGGAATAGAATCTATTACTTCGCCAGTAGCAGGATTAATTACTTTAATTATCTGACCGTCGGATGCATCAACAGATTTCCCGCCAATAAACATTTTCATTGTTCATATCCTCCTTATTTCTCAAATCCCGTAAATGACAACATCAAGCCACCACATGTGTTGAGACCGTCCTTCTCATATCCATACTCACCGAATGTGAATTCTGCAATAAACGGAACACCGTTGGCTTCTTTAATCATTGCATCTGCAACTTCATTAATTCTATCGCCGATACCTGCTCTTCTTCCGCCACAGTGTACAAGATGATATGCTCCTGCAGGTGTATCCATCTTTTCTTTCAGTTCAACTAATGTCTTTCCTACAGAATCGATAAGCTCATCTACGCTGCCTTCCATACGGATAACAGCTGTTCCGACTGCTAACTGATTGCCTATTGCCATTGACATATCATCATTTCCGTTCATAGGATGTCTAATTGCAACTAAATCACCCAATCTGTCCTTTACACCAAGTGGTGAAGTTATGGTCGCTACCAAAAGATTTCCGCCCTTAAGATCTTCTGCATTCATCTTTCTCCATGCTGCATATTTCTCAACAGCAGGAACTCCATCTATTTCTACTAATGTGCGATTACCGTTTATACTTGTGATAACGCCCATATCCGTCGTTTCTCGATATGCACCTGTGAATTTATTTGTAACCTTTTTATCAGTATAGAAGAATGCTACTGCACATCCGTCTGCAAATGAACCTTTGTCTGTGTAAAGCTTCCACTCACCGGCAATAGAATTATCTGCCGCAGTCCCGCCGTAGAAGGGTACTCTTCCGATTACCTTTGTAATGCCCTTAAGATAGAACTCCTCTTCTGCAGAAGATGCTACCATATAAAAGTAGTCCGGTGGTGTATTTCTCCCTGCTTTTTCCATCGCCATCTTTGCGAGCTTTTCACCGTTTGCTACTGCATTTCCCTCTTTTTCAATTGCTGCGATTCCTACTGTCATATCAGAATCAGATATTGCCATAATACCAATAAACCCATCTGATCCGCTTATGTATCCTTCGGGTGTAATAACACCTGTAAATGAAGTATTACCGATAACGGGAACTCCGGGCATTTCGTCCTGAATACCTGCCATCATTGCATCAAGGTCGTAAACACAGCTTGCATAAACATATGCCATTTTCAATGAATCAAGACCTTCTTTTGCTTTTGCGGCTGCTTCTGCGCCGGCAATCTTCGCGTTTGCATTTGTACTGGAACCGGTGTTTGCTTTAAACATTTTGCAACCTCCTCCTCACTTTCAAAACTAATTAAGTTAGGTAATTTTGTACATTTTATTACCTGGTTACTATTATACTTTTATGCAAGATGACAATCAAACCACTGTTTCCATTTAACGGAACCACCGTTCCGCTGTGTGGAACATGTAATTTTCAGCAACTCACCAGTACCATTTTATATACATAATACAAAAAACAGCCAAGGAGTGTCCCCCCTGACGGTCGCGTTCTTACAAAAAACCTCCCGGAAAGTTCCGGGAGGTTCTGAATTGTTTAGTTGTTGTGAGATGTTCTGAATTACAGAAATTATCTCTTTGAGAACTGTGGTGCACGACGTGCTCCCTTTAAGCCATACTTCTTTCTTTCCTTCATTCTTGGGTCACGAGTTAAGAAGCCTGCCTTCTTAAGAGGAGATCTGAATGCATCATCTGCCTGTAACAAAGCTCTTGAAATACCATGACGGATTGCTCCGGCCTGACCAGTAAAGCCACCGCCTTTTACATTAATAATAGCATTAAACTTACCAATCGTTTCTGTAAGAACCAAAGGAGACTTACAGATAACCTTGAGGGTTTCCAGACC
>CAYUZC010000354.1:0-2105 GCA_964449525.1 uncultured Ruminiclostridium sp. | reverse complement strand
ACCAAATCACCCATAGTGACGCCTTTATCTACAACAAGACCCTCTACTTGATGAAAAACAGGAGAATGTGTGGCATCCACAGCATCAGATCTGTACACACGACCCGGACAAATAATTCTAATAGGTGGTGTATTATTTTGCATATGTCTGATTTGTACAGGTGATGTATGCGTTCTTAAAACAACACTTTCGCTCATATAAAATGTATCCTGAGTATCTCTTGCAGGATGATTTTTAGGCATATTCAATGCTTCAAAGTTATTGTAATCCAACTCAATTTCCGGGCCCTCTGCGATCTCGTACCCCATACCCAGAAAAATATCCTTTAATTCATCCAGAACCATTGTAAGCGGATGTTTCCTACCAATTGTTCTGAATTTTCCGGGCAAAGTAACGTCAATAACTTCATTTTTAAGTTTTGCGTTCCGTTCCTCCCGGACAAGGCGCATTCTGGTATCTGCAATATTCTCTTCGAGTACAGATCTGACGACATTAGCCATTTGTCCGATTATAGGACGCTCTTCGGCCGATAATGCCCCCATTCCCTTTAAAATCTGTGTCAGCTCACCTTTTTTGCCCAGATAAGCTACCTTCAAATCTTCCAGCTCACGAATCTCAGAGATTTGAGCAAGCTTTTCCAATGCTTGTTTTTGAATTGCTTCTAATTGTTGTTTCATTGTGCTTATAACACCTCATTTTCTTTTAATAAATGCCAAAATTGGCATAAAAAAACACCCTGTCATAGGACAAAGCGTCAGCTTGCGGTACCACCTATGTTCATGTGAGCATTAAATTATGCTACCATGCACTTGTACGCTATAACGGGCTTACCCGGTCGCTCCTACTTGTTTTCAGGCGACTGCTCCAGAGCGAAATTCAGCAAATTACTTTCAAATTGGTGCTTTCAGCCTATGGCATCAACTCTCTTTTTTGAAGAGGCAATAGCTTACTTAATCTCTTTCATCACATATCAATTATTAATATATTATAACCAACATGCCGGTTATGTTCAAGCATAAGAGGAGGAATTTTTTACAATTTCCCCAGATAAAATATTATCACTTTCTATTCATTGAATCCAGATCAAAGGGTGTTTCCTGGTAAACATAGTAGTTAAGCCAGTTGGCATATAAAAGATTGGCATGGCTTCTCCACTTAACAATAGGAGGGTTTTTAGGATTATTATCCGAGAAATAATTCTTTGGTATCTCGATATCAAGCCCTTTATCTATATCTCTAAAATATTCCTCACCTAAAGAGCATGCATCATATTCCGAATGCCCCGTAACAAATATTTGTCTTCCATCAATAGAACTAACAACATATATACCGGATTCCGGGGACTCCGAGAGGATTTTAAGGCCGTTTACCTTCTCTACATCTTCTTTTCTAACCTCAGTATGTCGCGATTGGGGTACATAAAAAATATCATCAAACCCTCTGAAGAGCTTTACATATTGTTCATTTATAGTATGAGGAAATATGCCGAACATCTTTTTATCCAAATCATACTTTTTTATTCCGTAATGATAATAAAGACCTGCCTGGGCTCCCCAGCAAATATGAAAGGTGGAAAAAACATTAGTAATACTCCACTCCATAAGAGCTTGCAGCTCATCCCAATACGCCACCTCTTCAAACTCCATCTTCTCTACCGGCGCACCCGTAATAATAAGTCCATCAAATTTTTGATCCTTAATATCATCAAAAGTTTTATAGAAAAGCCTTAAATGCTCGGCAGAGGTATTTCTTGATATATAGGATTTAGGATGCAAAAGCTCAACATCTACCTGTAAGGGCGAATTACCTATTAGCCTTAAAATCTGTGTTTCAGTGACTATCTTAGTTGGCATAAGATTCATTATAGCAATTTTCAAGGGTCTTATATCCTGTGACTTCGCTCTTTCTTCACTAAAAACAAATATATTTTCATTTTGCAGTATTTCAAAGGCCGGCAGATTATTAGGTATATTAATTGGCATTTTTATTGCTCCTTAAAGTAAGCGGTTTTATCAATACTGTATGCTGATATGTAGATATATTGCTCAGGTAATAAAATTAAAAAAGGATACTAGATAAAATATGAGCAGGTCTGTAAGCCGGGT
>CAYUZC010000353.1:0-2122 GCA_964449525.1 uncultured Ruminiclostridium sp. | reverse complement strand
TCGGCCTACAATTAATTAAAGAAGGTGAAATTATGCAGAGGTTTATACTAAGTAAGAAAAATCATATAACAATAATTAGTGCAATTTTGATAGCAATTGCTTTTATTAATCATTGGACAATCGGCAATATGGAACTATTTGTTTGGCCGTTGGTTATAGCCTCAGCTTTAGGCGTAGCGCCTATTGTAATACAAGCGTATCAAGCATTAAAGGTAAAAGTAGTCAGTATCGATGTTTTAGTTACTATTGCAGTTGCCGGAGCTTTTGCCATACAAAACTTTGAAGAATCAGCTATTGTTACCTTCTTATTCTTATTCGGTGCTTATCTGGAACAACGTACATTGAACAAGACACGTTCTGCAATAAAAGAACTGACAGAGATGGCCCCTGAAAGTGCTTTGAAACAAATGGAAAATGGTGAATTTGAAGAAGTAGAAGTGAATGAAGTTGATGTAGGTGATATCTTACTTGTTAAAACCGGTGCAAAGGTTCCTGTAGACGGTACAGTTTTAACAGGAGAAGGGCACATTAATGAAGCAAGTATTACCGGTGAATCTCTTCCTGTAAGTAAAAAGAAAGACTCTCAGGTATATGCCGGAACAATTTTAGAAAATGGAACCCTTCAAATTGTTGCTGATCGTGTAGGAGAGGATACTACTTTTGGTAGAATTATTGAGTTAGTTGAAGAAGCACAGGACTCTAAATCGGAAGCTGAACGTTTCATTGACAGATTCTCTAAATACTACACTCCAGCCGTGTTAGTCCTTTCTGTTATTGTATGGATAATTTCACGAGATATTGAGCTTGCAATTACAATACTAGTTCTGGGATGCCCTGGAGCATTGGTTATCGGCGTGCCTGTCTCAAACGTTGCAGGTATCGGTAATGGAGCACGACATGGTGTTCTTCTAAAGGGCAGTGAGGTTATTAATGATTTTAGCAGGATCGATACAATAGTCTTTGACAAAACAGGTACATTGACAATAGGAAATCCTAAAGTAGCCGATACAGAGTTCTATGCGGATAACACTGATGCAGTATTAGGTTACCTTGCTAGTGTTGAAAATGAGTCAGATCATCCGTTAGCAAAAGCAATTGTAGAACATATCGGAGATACAAAGCTATATACAGTTGAAAAAACAGATGTTGTAAAGGGTGGCGGAATTGTCGCCCAAGTGAATGGACACAGGGTTGCAGTTGGTAACGTTTCATTGATGGAACAGGAAAATGTTAATATAGATGAAAAAGCCCGCGCCGATATTGATAAATTTGAGAAAAACGGAAACTCACTTGTTCTAACATCTGTTGACGGTGAATTGAAAGCACTGATGGGCATTCGTGACCGGATTCGTCCGAGAGTAAAGGAAGACCTTCAAAGGCTTAAAAAACTGGGAGTTAAAAACCTGGTAGTTCTTTCAGGAGACAATCAAGGAACAGTTGACTTAGTAGCTCGGGAGCTTGGATTAACAGAAGCTCACGGACATATGCTGCCTGAAGATAAATCTGCTTACATTAAGGAGCTGCAAACTAAAGGTCGAATTGTCGCATTTGTCGGAGATGGAGTAAATGATAGTCCTTCACTGGCTCTGGCACAAATCGGGATTGCTATGGGAAGCGGTACAGACGTAGCTATTGAGACTTCAGATGTCGTCTTAATGAATTCAGATTTTAGTCGCTTGCCTCATGCATTAGGCTTAACAAAAGCAACAGCTAATAACATGCGCCAAAACATTATTATTGCAGTGGGAGTTGTATTAGTTCTACTTGCCAGCGTATTCTTCAGCGAATGGATGAACATGTCTATAGGTATGTTAGTACACGAAGCAAGTATACTAGTGGTTATACTAAATGGTATGAGACTCCTCAGATACAAATTAAGGCATTAGAAAATTTAATTAAATATTTGATGTAAATCAATTTAAATAAAACGATAGTAGTATAAAATTATAATATAAAGATTAAAGGAGAGATGAAAAATGCAGAAAGCAACTATTCAACTGGGAACATTGACTTGCCCATCATGTATGCTAAAAATTGAAGGTGCGGTAAAATCCTTAGACGGTGTGGATAAAGAAAGCGTAAACGTATCCTTTAACTCAAGTAAAGTAAAAGTAAACTTTGA
>CAYUZC010000352.1:0-2137 GCA_964449525.1 uncultured Ruminiclostridium sp. | reverse complement strand
CAAAGGTGATGAAAGGGTAACTGTAATAACAGGTATATTCAACATATCCCCTCTATTGGAGATATGCTTTGTAGAAGCATAAAGGACAAGACTGCTCCCGTTTACCTCGTGCATTGAATATTCAACGGGGTATGACGGGATATACTCAGGGCGTATTAACCAAAAGCCATTCGTAAATTTCATAGTCTAAATTCCTTTCTGTACCTGTTTTATGCTATCCTTTGACAGAACCCTCAACCATACCTTTCAGAATATGTTTTTGGAACACAAGATATATGCCAAGAGCAGGTAATATAATCAGTATAGCGCCTGCCATAATGTTATTCCATTGCATTTTGTACTGGCCTATAAAGCCATATGCCGCAAGTTGAAGGGTCATGCCGGATTTTGAGCCACCTATAATAAGAAGTGGTAACAAAAAGTCGTTCCAAATCCACATAGCGTTAACAATAATAACCGTAGCCGTTATGGGCTTCAAGAGGGGAAAGATAATGCTGATAAAGGTCCGAAGTTTACCCACTCCGTCAACAAGTGCGCATTCATCAAGTTCTTTGGGTATTCCTTTTACAAAACCATGATAAAGAAATACCGATATGGGAATGCCGAGCCCCCAGTAAATCACTGATAAGCCCGCAATACTGCCGGTTAATTTTAGGGTTTTGGCAATCTGAACCAGAGTAATCATATATGACTGAAATGGTATCATCATAGGGAAAATACAAAATATAAAGAGCTTAAAACTAAGCTTTGTTTTTGTCCGGGACAGCATATAACCTGCCAGTGAGCCGAAAATTACAATTCCCACAGATCCGATTAGAGTGACAATGGCGGTATTGATAAATGCATTGGGATATTTCATATCCCTAACAACATTTAGAAAATTTTCGGAAGCAAAGTTTTGGGGCAAAGCCAGTGCATCGGTCATAATCTCGCTGTAGGTTTTGAAGGCACCCAATATCACTATGACAAGTGGGGATAAAAAAATCACCAGTATAATGAGCATAATTACAAACAAGATGATTGAGACAATCTTTTTCTTCATATCTCCACCTCCCGTTTCTTCAGTGATGAAGTTTGCCATATAGTTATAAAAGCAACTAACAGAAAGAGAATGACGGATTTTGCACTTCCGTAACCAAACTGGTTATTATTAAATGCGGTGTTGTAGATATCTAAGGGAAGAGTGGTAGTGGCCGTTCCCGGTCCACCGCCGGTAAGGCTGAAAATAAGCTCAAACATCTTCAAAGAGTTTGAGATGGAATGGAACAAACACACAGTTACAGACGGAAGAATCAGGGGAAGCGTCACAGAGAAAAACCTCCGTATTGAGCCTGCTCCGTCAATTTTTACAGCCTCAATAATATCACTGGGAACAGACTGCAAGCCTGCTATATAGATAATCATATAAAAACCGAGACTTTGCCAGACAGTAACCAGTACAGTACTGTAGAGAGCTATATGAGGATCTCCGAGCCAACTTAGATTAAAGATTTCAAACTCGGTTAACAGAGCAAGGGAATCAAAAACTCGGCTGAAGATAAATTTCCACACAAAACCGACAACAATAAGGCTTATAATGTTTGGTATGTAAAACGCTGCTCGGAAGAAACCCTTTCCCCGAATATTAGATTCTAGAATCAAGGCAATAAGCAGTGCAAACACATTTACGAAAACGGTTACAAGAAGCATATAGATTATAGAATATAAAAATGCGCTTTTGAAACCGGGGTCATCGGTAAAAAGCTTAATGTAATTTTCAATACCTATAAATGACTTTGATTTATCAATACCGTTCCATTTAAAGAACGAATAATATATACACATTAAAAACGGAATTCCCACAAAGACTGATATTAATAGCAGAGCGGGGGATACAAAACCGGTGAAATTAAGTAAGTCAACGATTTTCCTTTTTCTTCGCTGATTCATGACGATTCCTTTCTGTTTAGTCGGTAGCTGCCATAAAAGAAACTGGCGTTATGTACCGTCATCGAAGAATTAGCTTATTAATGGTTATACGGAGTAGAAACATACTCCGTATAACCGTATACATATTTTTAGCGGATTAATCTTTATTCAGCCCCGTAAGCATCGGTAAAGACCTTTGTCAAAGCTTCCTTGGTCTGATTACGGTTAG
>CAYUZC010000351.1:0-2138 GCA_964449525.1 uncultured Ruminiclostridium sp. | reverse complement strand
AATTACCGTGGACCAATGGCGCCCTATATTAGGATCATATATGCCTTCCAGACTCACCGCCCCGGCAGAACGCTAACCCTCATCCTTGGCTCGAATTTCGGTACGGCGGATTTTTCCGCTTATAGTCTTTGGAAGCTCTGGCACAAAATCAATAATACGAGGATATTTATATGGTGCTGTATGGGTTTTAACATACTCCTGGATTTCAGTTTTCAATTCCCCGGATGGTTCATAGCCCTTTGTCAACACAATAGTTGCTTTAACCAAATGTCCTCTTACAGGGTCAGGCACACCGGTTACGGCACACTCCAAAACAGATTTATGCTCCATGATAACACTTTCAACCTCAAATGGGCCTATACGGTAGCCTGAGGACTTTATGATATCATCTGTTCTTCCTACATACCAGAAATATCCATCCTCATCTCTGTATGCAGTGTCTCCTGTATGATAAAGGCCATCGTGTATAGCTTGATTTGTTTTTTCTTCATCACGATAGTATTCCATCATCATTCCCGAGGGTATCCCTTTTTCCAATCTTAAAACTATCTCTCCTACTTGACCGGGTTCAACACTATTCCCGTCTTCATCCACAAGGTCCATATCATATCCCGGAGATGGTTTTCCCATAGAACCGGGTTTGGGCTCCATCCATGTTGTTGTCATTAGGCAAAGAGTTGTTTCTGTCTGACCAAAGCCTTCCATAAGCTTTATACCGGTTAAATCTTTAAATCGGTTGAAAACCTCAGGATTCAAAGCCTCTCCTGCGGTAGTGCAATATTTTACAGATGAAAGGTCATACTTTGAGAGATCCTCTTTAATGAGAAATCTGTATATTGTTGGAGGAGCACAGAAGGTGGTTACCTTGTATTTGGCTATGCGCTCCAACATTTCATCGGGATGGAACCTGTCAAAATCAAATGTAAATACGGTAGCTTCTGCCAGCCACTGGCCATAAAGCTTCCCCCAGACAGCTTTTCCCCAACCGGTTTCGGCAACAGTTAAATGCAATCCTTCCGGATCTACATTATGCCAATAAACTGCAGTGGGTATATGGGCCAGAGAGTAGTATTGGTTGTGGGCTACCATTTTCGGCATACCTGTTGTACCCGATGAGAAGTACATTAACATTATTTCTTCGGCTTTTGGTCTATCATCCCCTGTGGGAGCCACAAAATCAGGCGCGCCGGCTATTCCGTCTTCATAGTTTACCCATCCGTCTTTCTTCCCTCTAACTAGTATCTTTATAGTGAGCGTCTCTGTTTCCTGTTGCGCCTCATCTACTAAGTCAGAGATCTGACCTTCAGCGGTACAAACTACCGCTTTAATGCTGGCAGCATTTACACGATAAGCAACATCCTTTGCCATTAGCTGATTTGTGGCAGGTATGGCTATTGCACCAATTTTATGGAGTGCCATCATGCAATACCACCATTCATAATGACGCTTTAGAATCAGCAATACCGCATCGCCCTTTTTAATCCCTAGACTCTGAAAAAATGCAGCTGTTTTATCGCTGTTTTCTTTCATATTCTTAAACGTAATAAACTTCTCATCGCCGGCTTCATTACACCAAACCATAGCCAGTTTATCAGGTTTATCGGCGGCAAGCCTATCAACCACATCATAAGCAAAGTTATAGTATTTATCCCTTTTAAAGCTTACCTTCTCAACAATACCCTCTTTATTTAATGTCTCAATCACGAAATCTTTATATAGCCTCGCCATTAGCCCATCCTCCCGTCTTGATCTTTAATTACCACCGCCAAAAACACGCAGGTTTCGCCTTTTGTAGCAATCATTCCGTGCTTGTGTGAAGCATCATAGTATACCGAGTCGCCCTCTTCCATAACAAACTCGTGATCATCAATTTTTACCTTTAATGATCCGCTTAGAATATAGTCAAACTCTTGTCCGTCATGATTTCTCTGCAAGATTTCATCCTTATCCGCAACTTCATCATAAACAGCCTCTACCAGGAAGGGTTCAGCATTTCTGTTTTTAAATAAATAGGCCAAGCTCTGATACTTAAAGCCCTTTCTGCGTTCAATCGAAAGCCCTTTTCCTTTTTTCACATGGGTGTAAACTGATAATGTGGGACTACTTCCGGTTAATATTTCACTTATGTCTAAACCTAA
>CAYUZC010000350.1:0-2146 GCA_964449525.1 uncultured Ruminiclostridium sp. | reverse complement strand
TAAGAGCTTGAATATGAAGACTTAAAGAAGAGAGCACATTATGGGTACTTTCGGAACGCTGGATAACACCAAAAACAGGTACCCAAATCTACTATTTGTCTCGCTAAATCACCTACGAGACAAATCATGTTACTGTGAGAAAGGGGATAAATCATCCCCCTTGCATGCTTACAACTGGCATAATGTATAATACCGTAACTAGTCAATATAGTTTTCTACTAAGTTAATTTTTCCCATAATCTCGGGTTTCAAATAGAATCCATTCTTTACCCATTAGGACGACAAGACACTCTTCATGCTCTGCATAGGGTGCATTTTCAAACGGAATGTTAGCCTGACCGTTTTCAGTTGGCAGTTGCGAAATATTAACGACGGATGATATTCTCCCAAGATATTCGGCTTCGTCAATCTCAATAGATTTCGCTATACCAGTAGAAAAATACAAAGTATTATTCACCATAATTGACGGGGGTTGTGCATTAGGTGTAGCAGGATCAGGATCTTTCATACCACATCCTCCAACTCCACACAGAAGAATGATGCACGATATAATATATAACTTCCTCAACATGAAACACATACACTTCATCATCTCTTGCCTCCAATATGGTATTAATATACGGTTTCCGCCAAGACCCAGGTATACCCGGCATCAGAATAAACCACAGAACTTGCACTTGTTACTGAAATTGTTTGCATATAGTTATACCAAGGATTTTTTAGGTAATAAACATGACAAGAGGTGTATTGTTTGTATCCAGTGATAATTATGGCGTGCCAAACCTTATTGCTTGCTGGTCCAGAAGACCATGCTCCCATTATTGGTTTACCTGCATTAATTTTACTCCTCAAAGTACTGAAAGAAGGAGGGGTTGAACCATAAACACAGTTCGCATTGTAGTAGTCATTTGCGTAATTCTTATAATCAATCATATTAGGCAAACCATCTCCATTAATATAGCAACCATCTTCCATTTCGGTAGCTAAAGTGCTATTAGTGTATGATGTGCCAAAACGATAATTCAATACCGAAGCCCATGCGGCAATTCCGCAGACACCGGTTTGTTCAACATGGGGAACTGGCAAAGGATTAGGAAATCGCGTCAGTGATACATTTTGATTGTTATCATTTGGTGTCAATATTGTTCCATCAATAGCATCTGTAGCATCAAAATAATCTAAACTAGCTTTGGCTACGATAACCGCGCTAAAAGAATTAATTTGGTCTATAGTTACTGTTGGAGTACCTTCGACTTTTTTCTCAAGTAGAATAGTTGCTTCCTTACCATCAGTAGCAAAGAGTTTATCTCCCATGCGTCCAATGATTAACCTGCAATCATTACCCGCATACTTGCTTCGCAGCTTATTAAGCTCATCTCCATAGGATTTTCCGAAAGTAAAGGAATAACTATCAGATACTGCATCATATTTAACTTCAATAACTCCAACAATGTTGTCAAGGTATATAAGTGGGAACACATGGGTATAATTAGGAATGAGACGTAGGCTTTCATCAAACACATAAATTGAAAATGGATTACTAATTTGTAGGTTTGATAATTCTAAGGCGCTAAACCCCAATGCTTCCGGATTAGTAGATAAATTTGATTTCATTGTTGCCAAATGTTGCAAAGCAAATGATATAACATCCTTAGGGCAAGGTTCACCTGATAAATGGATAGTATTTGATCTTTCAGGTTTTGTCGCATCTGTGATAGAAGCAAATGCAGTACCCGTGCAGACAGATAACAACAGAGTTGCCATCAGAATAAATGCAAGTAACTTTCTCATAATTTTTCTCCTCTTTAATAATAGCATTATTTAACTTTTTAGTCAATTGTAGCAAACGTAAGATTAGTTTACATATAATGCTATTAACCTTTTTTTATTGCATCTATTTCAGAAATATCATCCAACATTCACCTAATATATTCCTGACAAGTAGTTGTACATTATGTTACTGAATGGTATTATGACCTTTGATATAAGCGAATCTATGATATTAAGTAATACTATGCAAAATCACATAAAAGGTCCTAATTTTATTCGGAAATCGTGTGAACCCTAATACGGTTCCGTGGGTTCGAATCCCACTCTCTCCGCCAAAGAAAAGGGTTCCAGCGATTAGGTGAGGTCTTAGCCCTTA
>CAYUZC010000349.1:1113-2150 GCA_964449525.1 uncultured Ruminiclostridium sp. | reverse complement strand
CTTAATGTCGTTTGCTGGTATTTTTTCTTAATCTCGATATCTTATACCTTACCAGTCATAAGAATCAAAGTCTAGGATTTTTCTTCTCTTTCTTTATATTTTATGGTAAGATATAGAAACGTCATGAATTCTTTGTGGGGGGTAAGGTCACAGGTGTTATTTCTTAACTTAGAAAACCAATTGCTTCTCATTTTGGTATTAACATTTTCATTCTGGCTTTTTATCAGTGCTTTTGTAATAAAGCTTCAACCCTTGAAGACAAGAGCGTTTGGGATGGCTTTTATTATTCCATTGCTCATGACCTCCGCTTCTTTTTTAGTATCGGTATACAACAAGTCAGACGCAATATCCCTATTTGTTATAGCACATCTCTTGCTGTTAGTTGACTGTACCTTTATCATGCTTATTAATAAAGATTCTGATTCTTTAAAAGTGTTCCCCATTATGCCTTTTATATTAATTGGATTAGGATTCTACCTTTCATCAATGGCAATTTACTCCCGATTGTTCTGGGTGATCAGGTTTTTAATATTGGTTACTCTTGTAGTTAATTTGGTCTTATTGATAAACATGATGTTTCATAAGGAAAAAGATCAAATGATGGGCTTTGCTGGTCTGTTTATCCTATCCTTTTCATCTGAATTGACGCTTTTGTCGAGAGAATTCAGTGTTGAGGCCTTAATTTTAATGGCTCTAGGCTATTTTTCTTGCGCTGCGTATGTATACAGAAATGCTTTTGGTAATTTCTTTAAGGAATATAAACAATCTACAGATGCGCTTAAGAGGATGAACACATCTATACAAACAGAAGTAATAAAAAGGGTCGAGGCAATAGAACGCTCCAACAGAAAGTTATTGGAAAAATCAAAAACTGATAGTATGACCGGTCTGCTGGTTAAATCGGCTGTTATTGAAAAGCTGGACAACTTTATTGAACGCGCTCCAAAGAGTACGCTTTCTTTGCTTATGTTTGATATAGACAGATTCAAAAGAATTAATGACACTTTAGGGCATCAAATAGGAGATCAATGTATCCG